>NZ_SMJY01000244.1:0-7930 GCF_004348355.1 Micromonospora sp. KC721
CGGCAGGCCCGAGGGGTGATCCGCGACTGGGCGTACACCGCCCGCACCGGGCGCTTTCCCTCGCTGGACGGGGTGGACGCCGAGGCCGCGGTGCGGCGGCTGACCACGCCGGTGCTGGCGGTGAGCATGGACGACGACAGCTTCACCCCGCACGCCACGCTCGACCACCTCTGCGCCAAGCTCACCGCCGCACCGGTGACCCGGGCCCGCTACACCGTCGCCGAGGCCGGTGCCCCGCTGGACCACTTCGTCTGGGTCCGCGCCGGTGGGCCGCTGGCCCGCCGGGTGGCCGACTTCGCCGCCGCCCTCACGCCCCCCGCCTGAGGCGCGCACCGACCGGCGACGGTGCGGCGAGCGCGATGACCGATTGCCGCCAGACGGGCGACGTCGTGGTGCGGCAGCCTCGATGACATGTCGAACACCAGCCAAGCCACGACCAGTGGCCCTGTGCCATTCGAACCGTGGTACACCTTCGCGGAGGGTGGCCCGGTGCACCGCGCGTTGCTGCCGTTCCCGGCGACGGCGCCTGCCCCGTTCGAGATGGCACGGTGGACCGTTGCTCCTCAGACGTCCAACGATCTCGACGTCCACCGATCACGTGAGGTGTGGGTCGTCGTGGCCGGAACCGGCATGCTGACGTGGACCGACCGGACAACCGTCCTCAACGCCGGGGACGTCGTGGCGTTCGAGAGCCACGTGCCGCATCAGATCCGCAACGACGGACCTGACCCACTTGTCGCCATCTCCGTCTACTGGCTGCCGGAGAGCGCCTGATCCCCGGGGTGGGCGGTCCGTCTCGTGCCCCCGGCGGGGTACGCCCCACCGCCGACACCGGGGCCGGTGGGCGTGAACCGGGGATGGACCGGATCCGGGTGCGTAGCCGCGCCGACGACGGGTAAGCCGCTGCGCCCGAACACGGTGGAGGGGGATCAGATGTCCGAACGACACACTGCGCTGCGTTCCATGCACGATCTGGGCCTGGCAGCCTGGTTCGGCGGCTCCCTGATGGGAGCGCTCGGCGTCAACGGAGCGGCGGCGCGGATCAGCGACTCGACCCAGCGCCTGCCGATCGCCTCGGCGGGCTGGTCCCGTTGGACGCCGGTGAACGCGGCGGCGATCGGCGCACACCTGGCCGGTGCGGTCGGCGAACTCGCCACGGAGAGCCCGCGCGTGCTGGCCCAGCGCGGGGTGGGGCGGATGAGCGCGGTCAAGACGGCGCTCACCGTCGGCGCGCTGGCGGTCACCGGGTACAGCCGGCTGCTCGGCATGAAACTGGAGAAGGCCGGCAACCCGCCGGTGGAGGGGATCACCGAGCCCCACTACCAGACACCCGGGGACGTGGCGTCCTGCCAGCGCCGGATGAAGGTGTTGCAGTGGACGATCCCGGCGTTGACCGGGGCGCTGGTGGTGGTCACCTCGTACATGGGTGAGCAGCAGAAACCCGGGCAGATGTTCCGGGGTGTGTTCGGTCGCGCGGGCGGGATGATGAGCGCGCCGATGACGATGGGGAAGGTCGCCACGATGGGCGCGAGGCGCCGGATGGCGATGGCGGGCTGAGGTCGTACCCAGCAGGCCGGCATGGGGCCGTTCGTCGCGGTGTCGACGGCGGTCGCCGTGCCGGGGCCGGACGACCGGGAGCACGACGAGCAGCGAGGTGGCCATGACGGGGAACGAGGCAGTGCCGGGCGGCACCGGACGGGGGCCGCAGTCCGCGGGCCCCTGGGGCACCACCGACGGCTTCGACGCCGATCCGCCCTGGGGTGCGGGTGAGCACGACCCGATGGGTGAGGGGAGCGAGGAGACCGCCGTGCCGGAGGGGCGGCGCGGCGACCGCCGGGCCGGGGATCCGGTGGGCCCGTCGGGGCCGGCCGGTCGGCACGGTTTCGGCCCGGTCGAGACGACGCCGGTGCCGGAGGCAGGGCCGGGTGCTCCGCCCGATCCCGCACCGGCCCGCCGCCCCTTCCCGGACGAGACCGTCGGCGGCGACCTGCCGGACAACGCCTGGGAGGAAGCCACCGGGATGCGCCCGGAAGGGGTCAGCCGGGACTGAGTGAGGTTTGGCGGGCCATGCCGGGGGCAGAAGTCCCGGCATGGCCCGCTCGCATCTGGACGACACGTTCACCCTCGTCACCCAGGGGTACGCCTGGCTGCCCAACCGGTTCCGGGAGGCCGGCGCCGACGTCTACCGCACCCGGCTGGCCGGGCGGCGCGCGGTGGCGCTGCGCGGCCCCGACGCGGCCCGCTTCTTCTACGACGAGCGGCACGTCCGCCGGCACGGCGCGCTGCCCGAACCGGTGCTCAGCACGCTGTTCGGGCACCGTGCGGTGCACACCCTCGACGGCGACGCGCACCGGGTGCGCAAGGCGCTGTTCACCGGGCTGCTGGTCAACGGCGATGTCGACGGCCTGGTCGCCCGGGCCGAGACGGCCTGGGACCTCGCCGCGAAGGGCTGGGCCGGGCAGGGCCCGGTGGTGCTCTTCGACGCCGCCGCCGAGGTGCTGACCCGGGCGGTGTGCGACTGGACCGGCGTGCCGGTCGACGACGACGAGTTGCCCTACCTCGCCACCGATCTGGTCACCCTGGTCGACGGCTTCGCCACCGCCGGGCCGCGTCACTTCCGCGCCCGACGGGCGCGGACCCGGCGGGAGAACCAGCTCGCCGACCTCGTCAGCCGGGTACGCCGGGGCGAGGCCGAGGTGCCGGCCGGCTCGGCGGTGGCGGCGGTGGCCCGCCACCGGGACGCCGACGGCACCGAACTGGATCCCTGTGTGGCCGCCGTGGAGCTGCTCAACATTCTCCGACCGACGGTGGCGGTCGCCTGGTTCGTCGCCTTCACCGGGCACGCGCTGCACCGCTGGCCGAGCCACCGGGACCGGCTGGCCGACGGCGATCGGGCCTTCGCCGAGGCGTACGCGCACGAGGTCCGCCGTTTCTACCCGTTCGCGCCGTTCGTCGGTGGACGGGCGGTGACCGACCTGAGTTGGGACGGGGTACGCATCCCGGCCGGGGCGATGGTGCTGCTGGACCTGTACGGGCAGAACCACGACCCACGGCTGTGGCCGGATCCGTACCGCTTCGCCCCGGAGCGTTTCCTGGGGCGGGAGATCGGCGAGTTCGACCTGGTGCCGCAGGGCGGCGGCGACCCGCGCACCGGGCACCGCTGCCCGGGCGAGCGGATCACGGTGGCCCTGCTGCGGTCGCTCGCGGTGCGGCTGGCCAGGTTGGACCACCGGCTGCCGGCGCAGGATCTGACCATCCCGCTGCACCGGATCCCGACCCGCCCGGCCAGCGGGGTGGTCGTCGAGGTGCGGTGACAGCTTTCTGTCGTCGCCTGGCGCGGTGCCCGCTCGCCCGCTCGCCCGCTCGACGTACGGCCATGATCACACCTCGGCGGTGTGCACCGCCGTGGTTACCCCGAGCAGCTCGGCGAGCCGGCCCGCGTCGCGCTGGGCCTGCCCGGCACAGCAGTTGTTGAACAGCACGTGCAGCTCCCGGGTCGTAGCGGCCAGGTCGGTCAGCAGCTCGCCCCAGCGCCGCAGCTCTGCGTCGGAGTACGCGTACCGGAAGCGGTCCTCCTTGCCGCCGTCGGCCCAGGCCGGGCTGTGCCCGTGGAAGCGCACCACCGCCGGCTCGGCCGTGGCGATCATGATGGGCGGCACCGACGAGGGGTGCCCCTGTGGCATGTCCACGCAGACCATGCTCAGCCCCTGGTCGGCCAGGAAGGTCACCGTCTCCGCGGCGGCGGCCCCGTCGAACCAGGAGCCGTGTCGCAGTTCGACGGCCACCGGCCAGGGCCGGCACCGGTGCGCCAGCTCCACGATTCGCCGCCGGGCGGCGTCGCCGCGCGCCAGCCACGGCGGGAACTGCAACAGCACCACGCCGAGCCGGTCGGCCGCCGCCAACGGCCGCAACGCCGCCCGGAACCGGTGCCACAGCTCCTCGTACGTCTCGGCGGGCAGGTCGCGGCGGCGGATCCGGGCCGCGCCGGTGGTCGGACGCAGGTCCCGGGGCAGCGTCGCCACCGGGGTGGGATGCCCGGTGAAGAGGCTGAACGCCTTGACGTCGAAGGTGAATCCGGGCGGGGTGGCCGCCACCCAGCCGGCGGTGGTCTCCGGTGCCGGCACCGCGTAGTAGGAGGTGTCCACCTCGACCAGTCCGAAGTGGCGGGCGTAGTAGCCGAGCCGGTCCGCCGGGGTACGCACCGCACGGGGGTACCAGCCGGCGCGCAGCAGCGTCTGGTCCGCCCAGGAGGAGGTGCCCACGCGAATCTCGCCCATGTCATGACGTCCTACCCTCGGCGGGCGGTGCGGCAACCCTCGGAGAAAGAGAACTGTCGGTGCCCTCACCTAGGGTGTGGCCGAACGACATCGACGGAGGGCGGGCGAATGACCACTTCGGAGCGGGTCCTCACCGGTGAGCGGGCCAGCCTGCTGGCCATCCTGGGCCGGCAGCGCGACATGCTGCGGCGCACCGTCCGTGGGCTCACCGACGAGCAGGCCGCGACCCGCAGCACGGTCAGCGCGCTCTGCCTGGGCGGGCTCGTCAAGCACGTCGCCGCCATCGAGGACGGGTGGGCCCGGTTCATGGTGGGCGGGGCGGAGGCGATGCCGGGCCAGACCGACGACTGGCAGGCGGGGTTCCGGATGATCGGCGACGAGACCCTGGCCGGCCTGCTGGACCGGTACGCCCAGGTCGCCGCGCGCACCGACGAACTGGTCTCCACCCTCGACCTGGACGCGGCTCACCTGCTGCCGGCCGCCCCCTGGTTCGAGCCGGGGGCGAGCTGGTCGGTGCGCCAGGTCGTGCTGCACCTGGTCGCCGAGATCTCCCAACACGCGGGGCACGCCGACATCCTGCGCGAGTCGATCGACGGCGCTCGGTCGATGGGCTGACCACTCGACCGCGACGGCTGTTCCTTCGACCCCGCGGACCGGGGGTGACCTGGGCTGTCGGTGATGTGACGTGCCGGCCGCCGCCGGCGCTGAGGGCACGAGATGAACGCGCGCCGACTGGACCCGGAAGCCGCCGAGTGGCTGCTCGGCGGGCCGGTCGTGGACCCCGGGTCCGGGTGGCCGCAGCCGCTGGTGCGGCTCCTGGCGGCGGTGCGGGCCGCACCCCGCCCCGCCGAACTGCGCGGGGAACGCGCCGCGGTGCGCGGGTTCCGCGCGGCGTTCGCCGCCGGGCCGCCGGGGACCGGCCCGGCGCAGCACCATCCGGGGTCGACAGGCTGACGAGGATCGTCGTACGGGCTGGTAACTTGCCCCGATGACCTTACGGCGTCGACGCGTGGCGGTGGCCTTCCGCCTGGCGATCGTGATCAGCGTGCTGGCCGGGATCGTGCTCACCGCCCTCGGTCCGGCCACGGTCACCGGCCTGCTGCCGTACTTCACCATCCAGAGCAACATGGCGGTGGGCATCCTGGCCGGGTACGCCGCCTGGCGCGCCGGGCAGCGGCTGCCCGAACCGGCCTCGGCCCTCAAGGGTGCGGTCACCCTCTACATCACCATCACCGGCGTGGTCTACCACCTGGTGCTGGCCAACCCGGCCAGTCCGTTCGCCGTCGCGCAACCGGAGCGGGCGCTGCCCGAGGCGGTGGGTAACCAGTTCCTGCACACGGTGGTGCCGCTGCTGGCGATCACCGACTGGGTGCTGTTCGATTCGCGCGGGCGGCTACGGGCCCGCTACGCCGCCTGGTGGCTGGCGTTCCCGCTGGCGTACCTGGGATTCGCCCTGGTACGCGGCCTCGTCGTGGCGCGGTACCCGTACCCGTTCATCGACGCCGGGCAACTCGGGTACGACGGCGTCGCGGTCAGCACGGTCTTCTTCGCGGTGGCGTTCTGGCTGCTCGGCCTGCTCTTCGTCGGGGTGGACCGGGGGTTGTCCCGGCGGCCCGGCGCCCGCCGCGACGTCGACCCGGTGGCACCCGCGCCGCGCGTCGCTGACGTCGCGCCGGACGCGCCGGCCGGGCAGTGGTGACCGTCGGCGGGCTCGGTTCGGCAGGCGGACCCGGTGGCGGGGCGTGCGGACAGGTCTGACCCGCCCGTACTCGCTGACGTTGCCGGCGACGATCGGGACCTACGCCTGCTTCACCGGCGCGCGATCTCCTGCTCGGCGGCTTGGCGGGGGTGCCGCGCGTCAGGCGGGCCGGGCAGCAGCCGCCGCAACGCCAACGCCAACGCGATGTCCCCGCGCAGGCTCAGCTCGGCGCGCATCAGGGACTCCACCAGGCGTCGTCGCCCGCTGGCCAGCCGGTCGAACGACTCCCGGTTGCCCCGCAGCACCAGGTCGGCGTCGCGCTCGGAGCGGGACACGTCGACCCGCTGTTTGTGCAGCACCAGGTACCAGTGTTCGGTGCGGTCGCCCTCGCACACGTCGAGCCGGACGGTGCCGGTGGCGTACTCCGGCAGTTCCGGGTGCGGGCGGCCGTTCAGCCGCTTCAGGAACTCCGCTGCGGACGTGGCCATGATTCCTCCCCCGGGTGGGTCGACGTCTGCCGCACTCAGCCAGGCTGGCAGCGGCCGGGGTGAACCCGGCTCACCCGCCGCGGGTGAGATCCGCACAGCCGGGTACGACGAGGCAGGGAGGCGACATGCACGGACTGGACGATCCCCCGCTGGACCGGGTGCTGACGGCGCTGCTGACGACGCAGCGGCAGTCCTGGCGCCGAGACCGGGCGGGACCTGCTCGCCACCGCCGACCGGCAGGTCGATCGGTACGGGCTGGTCCGGCCGGTGAGCGGGGCGCCGGACTTCACCCGCCCGGGCACCTCCGCCGAGGCGCAGGCGTTCCACCTGCTCGCCCACGCCGCCCTGCGCCGCGCCCGGCTCGTCGACGTCAGCTCGACCTGATCAGCCCCCGCAGGTAGGCGGCCTGACCGACGTGCTGAAGATCGTCCTCGGCCACGCTGATCAGCCGTACGCCGAGGGTCACCGGCGGGTCCCATGCCTCGTCCACCACCCGGTCCAGCTCCGTCGGGGCCAGTCCGGCCAGGAAGGCACAGGTCCGTGCCGCCACCGTCTCGTAGTAGTCGACGAGGGCTTCCGCGCTCTCCGGTCGTACCGCCGCGACCTGCTCCGGCGTGTGCCCGTAGCCGGTGTCGTGCGGGTCGGCGGTCAGGCCGAACCGGTCCGCCCAGCCGTCGCCGACCCAGATCTGCTCCTCGCCGAGCAGGTCCGCGACGTGGTCGTCCTGGATCCGGGTCAGGTGCCAGACCAGCCAGCCCACCGGATTGGCTCCGGGGCGGGGCGACCAGCACAACTGGTCCGGGCTCAGCCCGTCGACGGCCCCCCGCACCAGGTGGGGCAGCCGGCCGTAGAGCTCGGTCAGCAGGCCGTCCACGTCCACGGCACACTCCTTCCGCCGTCGGTCTCCGGGTCCTGATACCGCTGGCGTCGGCGGGCAAACCCGGGCCGTTAGGGTGATCATGTGGTTGCGGCGCTGGAGCTGTATCTGGACACCGACGCGACGCGGCGTATCCGGGTGCTGTGGGACGCGTTGGAGGCCGAGGGGGTACAGAGCATGCGCTCCCTCCTGGCGGGACGGCACCGGCCGCACATCTCGCTGGTGGTGGCTCCCCGTTTCGACCCGGAGCAGGTCGCCGAGGCGCTGCGGGGAACGCCGGCCGCCGCGTCTCTGCGGCTGAACTTCCAGTACGCCGGGCAGTTCGTCGGCCGGGTGCTGTGGTTGGGCGTCGCCCCGACCGCCGAGTTGCTGGCCCGTCACGCGCTGGTGCACGATCGGCTGACCCGGGCCGGGATCGCCCTGTCGGAGCAGTACCGGCCGGGATGCTGGGTGCCGCACTGCACCCTGTCGATGCGGGTGCCGAACATCCTGATGGCCGCCGCCGTCCGCCGCTGCCTGGAGATGCTGCCCCTGACGGCGACCGTCACCACCGCCGCCCTCACCGACCACGCCCGGGACATCTCCCACC
>NZ_SMJY01000245.1:0-7836 GCF_004348355.1 Micromonospora sp. KC721
CACCCTCAAGACCTGGAAGATCCTGACCAAGCTGCGCTGCTGCCCACGGCGAGCGACCCCGATCGTGCAGGCCATCCTCGTTCTGCACAACGTCGAAGCCAACCGCTACGCAGGATGAAAAGGGCTCAATGAAGGTGTCTACCTCGGCGACCCGTCATAAGCAGGTACGGGTGTTCCTCGCACACTGCTCGCGATCAAGCACCAGGCCCACGTCATCACAGACCGTCCCGCCCGGAGCAGTGGCTGACCCTACTGACTCCCGTCCCACGAGCGCACGGCTTTCGTCAGTGGCTAGGTTCCGCAGGGGCCCGGACCCGGTCAGGTAACTGCACGGATCGGCTGTGAGGTGCGAACTCATCCGCAGCCCACAACATTCCATACAGGGAGGCCCACCGAGTGTGGTATACGAGGAACGCTATTCAGAACGGCTTATCTCGAGGTGTGATGATCCCGAGTCCGGTGACGCTCCGTAGCATTCGGAGGAAGTCGGTGAGGTGTTCGCCCCAACTGGCGTAAAGGATGTTCTGTTGGTCAGGTTGCGATGATGCGCAATCGACTGCGGCAGGCTGCTGTTGATGGCGGCAATGCCGTGCCGACCGGGGTGTTAGGGTCACCGGATGCCTTCACTCCTTACCAAGCCATTCCTTGCCGGACGCACCGCGCTGATCGTTGTGGACCTGATGCCGCGTATCGTCGAGCAGGACATGGGTCCCCACAAGGGAGCCGACGTGGTTGCCCGGGCAAGCCGCCTGGTGACAACGTTCCGCCGGGCAGGCGGCACCGTGGTGCTGGTCCGGGTGGATCGGCCGGGCGTTGCCGAGCAACCACCAGGCAGTGGGTTCGTCCCGGAGATGGAGCCGCAGCCCGGCGACATCATTGTCGTGAAGCAGACCATCGGTGCGTTCTACGGCACAGGCTTGGCCGACCAACTGCGGGAGCGCGGTGTGTCTTCAGTGGTCATGACCGGCCTTGCCACGACGATGGGTGTCGAGTCGACTGCGCGCGCTGCGTCCGATCACGGGTTCGAGGTCATCTTCGTGGCCGATGCGATGAGCGGCATGGCGGCAGCGGAGCATGACCACGCTCTGACGGTGGTTCTGCCGCGGTTCGGCGAGGTCGTCACCACTGACGAGGTAATCGACTGGCTCAGTTGACGCCTGTCGCGCTTACTGGTCGGGGGATTCTCGCTCGCTTTGCGGGTTTGTGTGGAACACCGAGATCATCGAGGGGCAGCCGCCGCGCTGCCAAGCTATGACCGGACTACCCGCCGATCAAGTCCGCGCACTGGTCGGCGCGGTGTTCGGCCTGCTCGGCGGGGTGTGGCAGCCGGTCCATGGACGGCGGCGGGTGCTGGGCTTGTATCGGGCGGTAGTGCTGACCCTGTTCCTGATGCGCCGAAACGAGGCCCAGGCCGTGGCCGGTGAGCTATTCGGCTGCTCGCAGTCCAGCGTGTCGCGGATCGTGCGCCTGCTGCGTCCGCTACTCCGACAAGCGACCGCTGAGCTGGCCGGCCAGGTACGCCAGCAGGCGAAGCGCTCAGCAGTGCTGGTCGACGGATGCTGGCCCCGACCGGCAACCGCACCGGCGTACCCGACCTGTACTCCGGCAAGCGCCACACCAGCGGGTTAACATCCAGGCCGTGCCTGACCTGGCCGGCAGGCTGGTCGATGTCGGGTTACCGGTTGCCGGCGCACGCCACGACAGCAAAGCCCTGACCGAATCCGGAATCGCCGGCCAGTGGGCCAGCCACCTCAAACCCGGCGGGCCCGGCATGCTCGCCGACCTCGGCTACCTGGGCACCGCCGCGATCACCGGCACCCGCAAACCCCGAAAGCAGACCTGACCGACGTCCAACGCGCCTGCAACAAGGCCATCAACAGCACACGGGCCGCGGTCGAACGCGCCATCGCCCATCTGGTCAACTGGAAAGTCCTCGACACCGGCTGGCGCGGACGCCTCACCGACTTCCCCGAAGTACTACGCACCGTCACCGGACTCGAGATCTACCGCACACGAGGATAAGTCTGTTCTGAATAGCGCTCGAGGGCTGGCATTCAGCGGGGTCGGGCAAAGGTGGGCGATAGTCGCGAGCTTCAGCCCTCTCGCGTCAACTCACAGTGCTCATCCGCTTACTCGCCAAGTATACTTCCTTGGCAGGGAGTGCAGAAATCATTCTTGCCGTGACCCGCCCCGGCAGTAGTCGCTACCGGACTTCACCGCGCCCTGTTGGCGTGGCAAGTGTCCTACGGGTTATCGTGTTTACAACTGTGACAAGCGCACCATATTTTTGGAAGGGATGTGGGACGTGGCCAAGCAGATCATTCATAGACTGGTTGATGACCTGGACGGCGGGGACGCTGACGAGACCGTCAAGTTTGCCCTCGACGGCGTTCAGTACGAGATCGACCTGTCCAGCACCAACGCCGAGAAACTGCGGGACCTATTCGCTCCGTACCTCGCGCACGGCACGAAGTCGGGGCGGGGCGGTGTGGTCGTGGGCGGCCGGGCCGCTCGGGGCCGGGGTGGCGCCACCGCCGACCGTGAGCAGAACAAGGCGATCCGTGCCTGGGCCAAGAAGGCCGGCAAGGACATTTCCGACCGGGGCCGGATCCCGCAGGAGATCGTCGACGAGTACCACTCGAAGGCCGGCCGCTGACCCAACCGGGCAGGGCAGCGGCTCCTTCGCCAAGGTTGGAGCTTCGGCGTTGTGACGGTAGGCGGCCAGGATCGAGGTGTGGTTCTCATTCCGGGCGCATGTCGGAAAGCTGGCGCAGTCACAAGTTGGGGTGCTGTTCGTGTCTCCAGTCGAGGTTGGTGGGGCGCTGGCCCGTCGTGGCGTACTCGATGACCGCGGCGCGGGCGGTCGCCGCCGTCACACGGGCGAGGTCGGCGGGGATCTCCACCAGGCCGGTGTCGGGTGACTCGTAGACGGTGATGGGGGTGCCGGGGGTGAGGTCGGCGGCGTAGGTGCCGTCGGGCAGCCAGCGCAGCGCCGCGCGGTCGGTGTCGATGTCGATGTCGATGTCGATGCGCAGGGCGGGCTGGTCGGCGGTGCCGATCGTGAGGCTTTGCCCGCAGCCGCTGTACGGCATGATCGCTTCGATCTGCTCGTCGAAGCGGCGGCCGGCCTCCTGCGGGCTGGTCAGCTCGTAGGGGTGGCCGTGGTAGTCGCGCAGCAGAAACGTCATTGAGTGACCCTTTCTCCGGTGCCGACGCAGACACGGTGCCACCACGTGGCGCCGCCGTCGCGGGTGACCCACACGCGCATCCGGCTTCCTCGCGCAAGGATGGTCGGCAATATCTTGTCGCAGGTCCAGGGGTAGCTCCGGTCGCGGTCGTTGGTGCCGCAGACGGTGTTGTCGATCGCCAGGTCCGACTCGGTGCTACCCGTGCGGCGCATCGCGCGGCGGCCTTGGACTCCACGTGGTCGTAGAAGGTTACCGGCGGGCCGCGTAGCGGGTCGTGATCCAGGTCAGCCGCCAGCGACCGGTCCCCTCCCCCGGACGTGATCTCCTCGCCGTTGAACACAACCGAGGGTGGGGCGGGTGCTGCCCGCGGGACGCGGTTGCAGGCGGTCCACTGCGGCGCGCACGATGTCCGGCAGCGCACCAGGTTCTCGCTGTTCCCAGTCCGGGCCGACGGGCCGGGGGACGTCCTCTGTTTGAGTGGCGGGCGGTCGGGTGATGTACCCGCCGCCCGGGGTCAGTTTCCCAGGTCACCGACCTGCCGGGCCTGCGCCAGCGCCGTTTCGACGTGCTGGCGGGCCTCGGCCCCCCGAGTTCGAATCTCCATCAGGCTCTGGCGCACCTGGTGCGGACGCGACAGGGTGGGACCGGGCTGACCTCCCTGCAGCGCCGCGGTGACCAGTCGCCGGGCCTCCTCCACCGCGCCGCCGCCGCAGCCACGCCCCCGTCGGCGGCGCTGAGCGCTGCCACCAGCGGTGTGAGCGCCGTGATGGTCTCCTGCGGCGACGGCTGCTGCGGCACGGCGGCGAGCGACCGGGACGCCTCGGCGATGACCCCTCCCACCGACGTCAGTCGCACGCGGACCTGACCGGTCGTCTCACGGACCCGCGCCACACCAACGGCGATTCCAGCGAACCCGGAGGCGACTGCCCGGGCAGCAATCTGTTCCACGACATCGTCGACCGCTGCCACCTGCTGTTGCGCCCGGTGGACGCCGGCAGCCATGGCCTGGAGATCACCGCTGATCGTGTCCGTTACAGGCACAGACCGCCTCCCGTTCTCACGCCACGTGGGATTGCCGAAGCCTAGTGATCAACCTGGATGGACACAACCGGCGACCACCTCCACACGCACTGCGAGGCGCAGCGTGTGGCGTCGGGGATGCGGCGCGTCTAGAGCGGCCCCGGTCGACCGGTACAGGCCGGACGGGCCGGAGCCGCCGCGGCCCACCGACCTCGACCCGCGGCAGGCCGACGAGCACGACAGCTTCCTCGACGAGGTTCTGGTCGCCGACCCGGCCGCGCCCACCGGCGTCGGCGAGGCCCTGCTGAAGTTGGCACCTCTCTGGTCAACCGGCCGGCAGCAGAGAGGTCTCCAACCGACGGTTCCGAGTTCCGGGTGTTGACGGTACCGGTGGCCTTGCGGCTTCTGGCTGGTGCGTCCTGGTGAGCCGATCGAGCAGCAACCGGTGGTGTTCCTCGGGTCGGAGGGCGAAACGGGCGTCGTGGCGCAGCACCTGTGGGCCTATCTGTGGCTGCTCCCTGACGGCTTTGCCCCTGGGAAGCGACGGCATACCCCGATCACGAACATGAGCCCGGCACGGATGACCGCCTTGTGGAGATCGCCGAACGTTGGGCACCGTCACATCGCCAGTCGGCTGGTGAGATCATCTCCGCAGCACGGGCGGAGTTCCCCGGATTCGATGAGCTGATCGAGTCGATGTGCCGGTAGCAGTCCCTGCCGTGGGACACGATCAGCGGCCGAGTACCAGATAGGCGAGGAGTGCCGCGGCCTCGCAGGAAGCCGGGGCACTCTGCGCGGCACGGGGCCGATCGAGACGCCTAACATCGAGTGGGTCAGTGGGGCATGCGGCGCAGGAATGCGTCGGTCACGCCGTTGGTGTCGCGCGGCACCAAATTCGTGGCCGCCGAGGCGAAGGCGACGTGTCGGCCGTCTCGGGTGACCACCCCGTTGTAGCTGCCGTCGTTGCCCTGTCCGCCGTCGGCCGCCAGGCTGGCCCGGACGGTCGTGCCGGCGCCCAGGTCTCGCAGAAACACGTCGGCTACACCGTTGGTGTCGCCCGACACCAGGTCGGTGACGTCGGAGCTGAAGACAACGTACCGGCCGTCCGCGCTCATCATCGGGCCGTAACTGCTGCCGCCGGTGGCCTGCCCACCATCGGCCGTCAGGCTGGCCCGGACGGTCGTGCCGGCGCGCAGGTCTCGCAGAAACACGTCGGCGACGCCGTTGGTGTCGCCGGAAACCAGGTTGGTGGCCTCGGAGGTGAACGCTACGAACCGGCCGTCCGCGCTCATCGTCGGAGAGACGGTCAGCGCGTTTGCCTGTGCGCCGCTGGTGGACACGTTCACCCGCCGGAGGCTGCCGGTGCGCATGTCACGGATGAACACGTCGGCGACGCCGTTGGTGTCGCCGGGAACCAACGCCGCCTCGGAGGTGAACGTCACGTACCGGCCGTTGGCGCTGATCGCCGGTGCGTCGGACGGTGCGTCGGCGTTCGTGCCGCTGACCCGGACGGTGGTACCGGCCTGCCGGTCACGCAGGAAGATGTCGGCCACCCCGTTGGTGTCACCCGGCACCACGTTGGTGGCTTCGGAGACGAACGCCACGAACCGAGCGTCGGCGCTGATGGCCGGAGCGTAGCTGCGGGCGTCGGCCTCGGTGCCGCCATTGGTCAGGGTGACCCGGCTGGTGCTGCCCGTGCGGCGGTCGTGGACGAAGCCGTCGGAGTCCCCGTTGGTGTCGCCGGGCACCAGATTGGTGGCGTCAGACGTGAAGGAGACGTACCGGCCGTCCGGACTCAGGGACTGGCCGTAGCTGGAGCTGTCGCCCACAACTCCCACAGTGGACTGGCTGACCCGGCTCGTGGTGCCGGTGCGGCGGTCGCGAACCAGCACGTCCCAGGTGTTGTTGGTGTCGTCCGGCATCAGGTTCGGCGAGGCGGAGGTGAAGGCGACGTACCGGCCGTCCGCGCTCGCCGCGAAGGGCTCGCTGCGGTACTCGGTGGCCTGGCCGCCCTTGCTGTCCACGCTGACTCGGGTGGTAGCTGGCGGTGCGGAGGCGGAGGCGGAGGCGGCAGGTGCGACGCCGACGGCGAGGCAGCCGAGCACGGCTACGCCGGCAGCGGCGGTGCTGATGGGGCGGAGCAGGCGAAATCGTACGGTCCTGTGGGTCGTGGCGGGTGTCGCGAATTGTGTCGTCATACCTGGTTGGGCTCGGGCTGGTGCGCGATTGTTCGCCCGTGTCCGGTACCCGATACTCCAGTCGCCGCCATTCGGCACCGTCGCTGCCGGGTGTGTCGACACGCGTCACCCTGCGGCACCGGGTCGCGCCCGACCAGCGGCGGAACGCGAGTCGCCTGGCGCTACTCCAGGACGGGGTGCTGGCCGACCGAAGCCCAAATCTGACGAAGGATCGCACCAAGAGCACGGACGGACAGTGCGAAGCCGAGCGGCAGGTCTACCTGCCCGCCTGTCCGGAGCGGATCGGCGCGCTTGACGGGCTACCCGTGCCATCGGGCACAGCTACGACTCGACCGTCCTGGGAGAAGCGGCTGACCGGCATGCCCATCGAGCGGTACAGCCGGACGCGGTCGGACGGGGTGCCGCAGAGCCTTCGAACGAGCGCGGGTGGTAGACGACCGCGCGGCTGACACCCCAGACCGGGCGGATCGACGCGGCGATGCGGCCGCGGTCATCGAGGTCGACCACCGTGCCCGCCGTGCTGACCCCGGCGAGGCTGAGGTCGTGCAGGACGCCGCGTCGCCGCAGTGCCGGGCGGGCGCTTCCGTCGATGGCCTGGGAGGTGGCCAGGATCTCGCCGCGGTTGTTGATCGCCCGCAGCTCCGTGAAGCTGCCGCCGAGGGTGCCGACGTCCAAGGCGCGGCCGTGCCGCCAGAGGATGCCGCGCGGGAACTGCTGGGCCGAACCAACTCTAGTCGCAGTCTGGGGCGTCATGGCGGCACCGAGCGAGGACCAACCAGGTGGCTCGGGCTCGGCACTCATTAGAGGCCGGCTTCGATGCCTGTATACGCACCACCACCCGAAGGGCCGGGGTCCCTACACCGACACCGAGGTGTCCGAGGCACTGAAGGCCCGAGGTCATCGCATCTCAGCGGAGACCCTGCGAAGACTGCGCACCGCCGAGCACACCAACCCGACAGCCGCGACACTGACGGCGCTGGCCGACTTCTTCGGCGTCAGCCCGGCCTTCTTCCTGGGCCCATCGCAGAGCAGCGCAGAGGTCCAGGTGATGACGCGGTCCATCGAACGACTCTCGCCCGCAGCACGCGAAGGCATCGCCGCGATCATCCAGAACATCCTGCACATGGAGCAAGCCGCCCAGACTCCGCCTAACTCAACGGCGAAGAAGCGCGGACAGAGCAACGACTGACTCCGGTGTCCGCAGCGTAGTAACCAAACCGGCCCTGCAGTCGATAACCTCACCGCAGCACCGACCGGCAGGCGCACGCCCTCCCCTACCGCCGACGACCACGCTTCACGTCTAACGATCTCGTGCGCAATTGGGTAGGGCCGTGAGCTGTGGTGGTGGGGCTTCGGCTACCAGGTGATCATGCGGTCGGACACCAGTCCGGCGACGGCGTCGATGGTCTTGGGCAACAGTTCACGGCGGC
>NZ_SMJY01000246.1:0-7823 GCF_004348355.1 Micromonospora sp. KC721
GAACTGGGCCGCCCAGGACGCCCTGCGCGCCGCCATCAACGGCTGGGAACGACCGCTGGACTGGGCGTCGGGCAACCGGGAACGGTTCACCGAGCGGATTCTGCCCCGCCTCGGCGAACTGGCCGACGAACGACTGCGCCAGCGGCACGGTCTCACCCGCGACTCCGACCCCGCCCGGGCCCGTACCCTGCTCGGGGAACCGCTGTGGGCGTTCCTGGCCACGCCGTCCCGCCGCCCGCCGTCGCCGCGCGACCTCGCGGCGATCGTCGCCGAACTGGAGAAGATATGAACGCCGTGGACCGCAGCATCCCCGCCACCGAGGTGGGCCACCTGGCCCGGGCGGTGCTGGACGCGGTCGGTCAGGTCGTGGTCGGCAAGCGGGAGGCCCTGGAACTGGTCCTGGCCGGCATCCTGGCCGGCGGGCACGTGTTGCTGGAGGACCTGCCCGGCCTCGGCAAGACCCTGACCGCACGCTCGTTCGCGCAGGCACTCGGGCTGGATTTCCGCCGCCTCCAGTTCACCCCCGACCTGCTGCCCGCGGACGTCACCGGTTCCTTCCTGTACGACCAGCGCAGCGGCGACTTCTCCTTCCGCGCCGGCCCGGTCTTCACCAATCTGCTGCTCGCCGACGAGATCAACCGGACGCCGCCGAAGACCCAGTCGGCGCTGCTGGAGGCGATGCAGGAGAAGCAGGTCTCGGTGGAGGGCGTCACCTACCGGCTGGACGAGCCGTTCCACGTGCTGGCCACCGCCAACCCGATCGAGTACGAGGGCACCTACCCGCTGCCGGAGGCGCAGCTGGACCGGTTCCTGCTGCGGGTGTCGTTCGGCTACCCGCAGCGCGAGGAGGAGTGGGACGTCCTGCGCCGGCGAATGGCCCGCCGCCGCGAGGAGGCCGAGATCCCGGCGGTGGTCGACGCCGGCACGCTGCGGTCCATGCAGGCGGCGCTGGAGGACGTGGTGGTGGAGGACTCCGTCGGCCGGTACATCGTCGACCTGACCGCGGCCACCCGCGAACACCCGTCGGTGCTGGTGGGAGCGTCGCCGCGCGGCTCACTGGCGCTGCTGCTGCTGGCCCGGGTCCGGGCTGTCTTCGCCGGCCGGGACTACGTGGTGCCCGAGGACGTCAAGGACGTGGCGGCGCCCGCCCTCGCGCACCGCATCACGTTGCGCCCGGAGATGTGGCTGCGCCGCGTCGACCCGTCCTTCGTGGTCGGTGAGGTGCTGGAGCAGACTCCCGCCCCGGCCAGCGGCGCGCTGCCCAGCCACGCGGCCGGCCGGCTCGGGCGCTGACGCCGTGCCCACCTCCGAGGACGGGCAGCAGCCTGCGGCGGGATGGGCGCCCACCTGGGCGCTGGGCCGGGTGGTGCTGCTCACCGGGCTCCTGCTGATCGCCGCCGTGCTGCTCGGCCGGGTAGACCTGGTGGTGCTGGCCGCCCCGTTCGCGCTCGGCACCGCGTACGCGCTGCGCCGCCGGCCCACCGCCGCTCCGTACCTGGAGATCGCCGCCGCGGACGGGCAGCTGGTCGAAGGGGGGCCGTTGGCCGCCCGGGTCAGCGTTGGCAACCCGGACACGGTGCCCTACCACCTGGCCGTGGTGCGGACCCGGATCTCGCCGTGGCTACGGGTCGAGCGGGCCGGCTTCGGCGGCGGCGGGACCGACATCGGCGGCTCCGGCCTGGACCGGCCCTTCGTCACCGCCATCCCCACCGGCGTCGCCGTGGACCTGGAGTTGACCGGCACCGCGCTGCGCTGGGGCCGGCACCCGGTCGGGCGGGCCGGTGCCCGGGTCGCCACCGCCGACGGGCTGTTGGTCTCCCGGGCGGTCGTCACCGAGCCGGTACGGCTGCGGGTGTACCCGATGACGGAGCCGTTCGAGGCGGTCGAGGCGATGCCCCGGGCCGCCGGGCTGGTCGGTGCGCACCACTCGCGCCGCCCCGGCGAGGGCGGCGAACTGGCCGGCGTGCGGGTCTTCGCGCCGGGTGACCGGCTGCGGCGGATCGACTGGCGGGTGTCGCTGCGGGCCCGGCAACTGCACGTGGCGGCCACCCTCTCCGACCGGGACGCCGAGGTGGTGGTCCTGCTCGACGTGCTGGCCGAGGCGGGGCGCTCCGGCGGGGTGCGGGGGGCCGCGTCCGTGCTGGACACCACGGTCCGGGCTGCCGCCGCGATCGCCGAGCACTACCTGCACCGGGGTGACCGGGTGGCGCTGCTGGAGTACGGGCCGACCGCCCGCCGGCTCCGCCCGGCCACCGGCCGGCGACAGTACCTGACCGTGTTGGAGTGGCTGCTCGACACCCGCGCCGAGGCATCCCCGCACGAGCCGTACGACCAGGTGTTCGGGCCGCAGGTGCTCTCCGCCGACGCGCTGGTGGTGGTGCTCACCCCGCTGCTGGACGAGCGGTCGGCGCAGATGCTGGCCCGGCTGGCCCGGGGCGGCCGGTTCGTGGTGGCGGTGGACACCCTTCCGGCGGACCTGCCGCCGCCGGGGGAGAAGGGCTGGGCGCCGGTGGCGTACCGGTTGTGGCGGCTGGACCGGGACACGATGATCGGCCAGTTGCGGGAGCACGGCGTACCGGTGGTGCCCTGGGCCGGCGCGGGCAGCCTGGACCAGGTGCTGCGGGACGTGGCCCGGCTGGCCACCGCCCCCCGGGTGGGTGCCCGGTGACGGGCGCGGCGCGGCGAGGGCCGGCCGGCGCGGACGGCGGGCGGATCCGGTGAACGCGCTGAGGGAGCGGGTGAAGGCGGCTCGCCGGGTGTCCCCGACGACACTGTTGGTGCGGTTCGGCATCTTCGTGGTGGTGTTGGCCGGTCTGCTGCTGGCGTACCCGGCGCAGCTGTTCCAATCGAGGACGCTGCTGGCCCTGGCGGTGGTCGCGGCGCTGCCGGCGGCCGGGCCGCGCCGCATCTGGCCGACCTTCGCGGCCATCGTCACGGTGGGTGGCTGGGTGATGGCCTCCGCCGGGTACGACCGTCCGATCGCGCTGTGGCGGCTGCTCGCCGTGGCCGCGTTCCTCTACCTCGGGCACACCCTCTGCGCGCTCGCCGCGGTGCTGCCCTACGACGCGCTGGTCGACCCGGACGTCCTGGTCCGCTGGTTGGCTCGAGCCGCGGCGGTGATTCTGGCCACCTGGGTCGTCGGCGTCGTGTTGGCCTGGTTGGGCGGGATCGGCGACGCCGCCGGTTCCCAGGCCGCGACGGTGGTGGGCCTGCTGGTGGCGGTGGGGGGCAGCGGGCTGCTGGGCTGGCTGCTCCGTCGCAGATAGCGGGATGACCAGCAACGTCGCGCAGGTCACAGGGGTTGTGCTCGGTCACAAGTGGGGGTCTCGAACGGGATTAGTCCCGCCGCCCGGGGAAAGATAGTTGACGTGAACCCGAAGCGGATCCTAGTCGTGGGTGCCGGGCACGTCGGCCTGTACGCCGCTCTGCGCCTGTCCAAGAAGCTGAGCTCCCGTGAGGCCGAGGTCGTCGTCGTCGACCCGCAGCCGCACATGACGTACCAGCCGTTCCTCCCGGAGGCGTCTGCGGGCAACATCTCGCCCCGCCACGCGGTGGTGCCGCTGCGTCGTGAGCTGCGCAAGTGCAAGGTCGTGGTGGGGGCGGTGACCCGGATCGACCACGCCCGCCGCACGGCGGTGGTGCAGCCGATCAGCGGCCCGACCCGGGAGATCGCGTACGACCACGTGGTGGTGGCTCCCGGTTCCGTCTCCCGGACGCTGCCGATCCCCGGCCTGCACGAGCACGGGATCGGGTTCAAGACCATCGGCGAGGCCATCTACCTGCGCAACCACGTGCTGGACCGGCTCGACGTGGCGGCCGCGACGGTCGACCCCGAGGTCCGGCGCAACGCGCTGACCTTCGTCTTCGTCGGCGGCGGCTACGCCGGCATCGAGGCGCTCGCCGAGATGGAGGACATGGCCCGCGACGCCCTGCGCTACTACCCGGAGCTGTCGCCTGCGGACATGCGTTGGGTGCTGGTCGAGGCGACGCAGCGGGTGCTGCCCGAGGTCGACCGGGACATGGGCGCCTACACGGTGCAGCAGCTGCTGAAGCGGAACATGGACATCCGTCTGGACACCCGGCTGGAGTCCTGCGTCGACGGGGTGGTCAAGCTCTCCGACGGCGACTCCTTCGCGGCGGACACCATCGTCTGGACCGCCGGCGTGAAGCCGTCGCCGATGCTGGACGCCACCGACTTCCCGCGTGACGACCGCCGCCGGGTCACCTGCCTGCCGACCCTGCAGGTGGTGGACGGCGACCGGGTGGTCGAGGGGGCGTGGAGCGCGGGTGACTGTGCCGCCGTGCCGGACCTCACGAAGGAACCCGGCAACTACTGCTCGCCGAGCGCGCAGCACGCCGTACGCCAGGCGACACGGCTGGCCGACAACATCGTCAACGTGATCCGCGGGCGTGAGCCGGTCAACTACAAGCACAAGCATGCCGGCAGCGTGGCCAGCCTCGGCCTGCACAAGGGCGTCGCCCAGGTCTACGGCGTCAAGATGACCGGCTGGCCGGCCTGGTTCATGCACCGGACGTACCACATGAGCCGGATCCCGTCGTTCAACCGCAAGGTCCGGGTCGTGGTCGACTGGTCGCTGGCGTTCTTCCTCAAGCGTGAGGTCGTCGCCCTCGGCCAGCTGCACGATCCGCGCGACCAGTTCGCCGAGGCATCCGCCCCGCCGAGGCAGCCGGTGGGCACCGGCAAGCGGAGCTGACCGTAGGCGACGAAGGGCCTCTCCCCCGTCCGGGGTGAGGCCCTTCGTCGTGGTCAGACCCGCCAGGTCCAGGCGTCGGCGATCCGGGTGCCCGGCCCGTAGAGCTCCACCAGGGTGCGCCGCAGGTTCTCCGCGTGCGGGGCGTCGTCGGTCACCGCCACGCAGGCGGCCCCCCAGTACGCGGCGTCGACGCGGGCCTGCCGCCGCCGCTCCTCGTCGATCACCGGCTCGCCGCCCTGCTGGGCCACCTCGGCCAAGAGCTGCGAGGTGGGCCGCTTGTAGGTGCCCATCGCGGCCGAGCCGTGCGCCCCGTACGGGCCGATGAAGAAGCCCTCCGGGATCGCGAACTGCGCGTCGGCCGCCGTGGCCCAGCGCATCGGCCACGGCTCCTTCGGGGTGGCCGCCGGCACCGGCACCAGCACGCCGCCGGGGCGTACGCACCCGCGCCAGTGGCCGCCGCTGATGAACTCGGGCAGCGCCGGCCGGTCGGCCGTCGGCAGGGGAGCGGGAAAGGTCGTGATCAGGGCTGCGGCGACCGCCGCCGGGACCAGCCGCCGGGCCCGCCCGGGGGAGCGCAGCGCCCGGTCCACGGCGAGCACCAGCAGCGTGCCGGCCAGCGGAAGCACGGCCAGCCCGAACCGCATCGGCAGCGCGGCGTCCACCACCGGCAGCCCGGCGAGCAGCGCGTACGGCCCGGGCAGCTGGGAACGCTCGCCGTCGAGGACCACCTGCGGGCCGAGCGACAGTGCGCCCATGACCAGCGCCGCCACGACGCAGGCGCGCACCAGCGGGCGGCGGGCCGGGCCGTGCGGCGACAGCCAGAGCGCGCAGCCGACGACCACCAGCAGCAACGGCAGACCGAGGAAGGTGTTGTACTCGGCCGGGCCGGTGGTGAGCCGGGCCGAGGAGTCGTCACCGAACACCGACAGCGGGGACAACGTCCACCAGCTACGCAGGTCGGCCGAGAAGTAGTGCGGGCTGAACATGCCGTCCGCCACACCCTGCGGGCCGGCGAACTGGAACCACAGTGGCCCACCCAGGACGATCAGGGCCAGCCCGGCGGCGAACAGCAGACCACCGGCGAATCCGGGCAGCGCGCGACGCAGCAGGCCCCGGTCGGCGAGGCCGTACGTGACGGTCATCACCAGCAGGGTGACGGCGGCGAGGAAGAGCACCTCCTCACCGACGAAGACCTGCACGGTCACCACGGCCGCCAACCCCACCGCCGAGCTGACCAACCGCCGCCGGGGGGGCGTCCCCGGTCCGGGGTCGGCGGCGCGCAGCAGCCGGACCACCAGCCAGACGATCACCGGCACCAGCCACTGCGCGGTCATGTGCAGGTGGCTGTTGGACTGCGACACCATGCCCGGCCCGAAACCGCACAGCCCGGCGCCCAGCGCGGCGGCGAACCGCCGGGCCCGCAGCGTACGGGCGTACAGCAGGTACCAGGCGACGGCGGTGCCGGCCAGGTTCGCCCCGACCAGCAGGGCGAAGGTGACCGGCGCCCCGAACAGGAGGGTGACCGGGGCGAGCAGCAGCCCGAGCGCGATGACCGTGGTGTTGGTCATCAGGTTCACCCCGTCCGGGGCGTTCAGCTTGTCGGTGAGCAGGCCGAAGTCGCCGTGCAGCGCTCGCGCGTCGACGGCCAGGAACCACTCGTAGAGCGTCTGGTCCGCCGGGTTGAGGGCCAGCACCCGGCCGGACGGGTCGGGCCACATGCCGTGGGTGACCCAGCCGGCGAGCAGCAGGAACACCAGCACGACGGCCAGGTCGGCGCGGTGCCGGAGCAGGCCGGAGCGCCACCGGGTGAGGCGGGAGCCGGTCGCGGCCGGCTCGGTGGAATCGAGCGCCAGGTCGCGATCGGCGCCGGGCGCCGTACGGGCTTGGCTGGTCACGGAATCGACCCTAACCGCACGGGGTACGTCTCGTGGCCCCGCAACGGTTACGGTGACACGTGCACCGCCGTGTGTCGACGTGCCGGTGCCGCCTGCCCGGGTGGTGGAACGGCAGACACGGCCGCCTTAAAAGCGGCTGCCGCAAGGCGTGCGGGTTCGACCCCCGCCCCGGGCACCGTAGACTCTCAGCTATCCCACAGCTTGCCGTGCGGCGTGCCTTGCCGGCGACCCGTACCCTGTAAGGGCACGTCGAGCGTGCGACGACCCCCTGAGGGAGGCCTGAAAGTGAAGACCTCGAACCCGGTGCTCGCCCGGCTCGGCCAGGCGGCCGAGCGGGAGCGTTCCGCCGGGTACGCCCAGCCCGGGCCGTATGGACAGCCGGGCATTCCCCAGCAGTACCCGGGCCAGCCCGGCTACCCCGCCGCCCCGGTGGCGGCCGGCACCATGTCGATCGACGACGTGGTGGTCAAGACCGTCGCTCTTCTGGGCATCCTCGGTGTCTCCGCCGCGGCCGCCTGGGTGCTGGTGCCGGACGCTCTGCTCGGTCCGGCCTGGATCGGCGCGGCCATCGTCGGTCTGGTCCTCGGCCTGATCATCTCGTTCTCCCGGATGGCGAATCCGGCGCTGGTCATCGCGTACGCGGTGGTCGAGGGTGCCTTCGTGGGCCTGGTCAGCAAGGCCTTCGAGTCGCTCTACGAGGGCATCGTGCTGCAGGCCGTGGTGGCCACCTTCGGCGTCTTCTTCCTGATGGCGATGCTCTACAAGGCGCGGGTCATCCGGGCGACGCCGAAGTTCGTCAAGGGCATGATCGCCGTGATGGCCGGTCTGTTCGGCGTCATGCTGATCAACTTGGTGCTGGCGCTGTTCGGTATCAACACCGGCCTGCGTGATGGCAGCCCGCTGGCGATCGGCTTCAGCCTGGTCGTCGTGGTGGTCGCCGCGCTCAGCTTCGTGCTGAGCTTCCACGAGGTCGAGCAGGGTGTCCGGATGGGGCTGCCGCAGCGGTACTCGTGGGTCGCCGCGTTCGGCATCCTGGTCAGCCTGGTCTGGCTCTACCTGGAGCTGCTCCGCCTCATCAGCTACTTCCAGGGCGACGACTGACCTCACCGCCACCCCCGGCGCCCGCCACCGCACCCCGCGGCGGCGGGCGCCGTCGTCTGTGCCCCCAGGCAGCTCTGCGGCCGGACGTTTTTCCGTTTCCCCACCACCGTCC
>NZ_SMJY01000247.1:0-7789 GCF_004348355.1 Micromonospora sp. KC721
GGCTTTCGCGCTGGTGCTGCTCATCGCCACCGTGACCGTCGGCGAATGGTTGCCCTCCGGCTGGCGTTGGTTGACCATGCCCGGCTACCTGTGGCTGGCACTGATGTTCTACCTGTTCCTCACGCTGCTCCTGCTGGAGGTGCCGGTGTTGGCGGCGTGGCTTGCGACGCGCCGGCGGCAGCGGGTGGGCCGTCCCGCCACGGCCCCGAGCACGGTCCCGGCCATCGCGGTGGGCGTGGGCGGCTCCGGCGGCGGCGTCGACCCGCCGGCTTTCGACCCCGAGCGGGACCCGGGGTCGCCCGTTGCGCCCGAGCCGGAGTCCAGTCACGATCCCTCTCGCCGGCTGCTGCTGCGCCGGGGGGCGGCCATCACGGCCGGGGCGGTCGCGGTGAGCCTCACCGGCTTCGGGATGAGCCGGGCCTACCGGACGCCGACCATCAAGCGGCTCGACATTCCGATGGCCCGCCTGGCCCGCAGGGCCGACGGGCTGCGGCTGGCGGTCCTGGCGGACCTGCATGTCGGGCCGCTGCTCGGCACCGGCCAGGTGGAACGGATGGTGGAGCTCGTCAACGGGCTGGACGCCGATCTGGTGACGGTGGTCGGCGACGTGGTCACCTCCGAGCCCGGCAGGGTGCGGGAGTCCCTGCTGCCGCTGACCCGGCTGCGGGGTCGGCACGGCGTGTTCTACGTCACCGGCAATCACGAGTACATCGCCGGCCACGAGAGCTGGATCGAGGCGGCCACCGAGCTGGACCTGCGATTGCTGCGCAACGAGCGGGTCGAGATCGCCCACGGCGGTGGGGTGATCGACCTCGCCGGGGTCAACGACATCATGGGGGCGCAGTACGCGGACCCACCGGACTACAAGGCCGCGCTCGCAGGCCGGGATCCGTCCCGGCCGGTGGTGCTGATGGCGCACCAGCCGGTCGCGGTGCACGATGCCGCCCCGTACGGGGTGGACCTACAGCTCTCCGGCCACACGCACGGTGGTCAGGTGTTCCCCTTCCACTACCTGGTCGGGATGCAGCAGCCCGTGGTGTCCGGGCTGGGGGAGGTGGACGGTACGCCGGTGTACGTCACCAACGGCGCCGGGTTCTGGGGCCCGCCGGTGCGGGTCGGTGCCGATCCCGACATCACCCTGCTCACCCTTCGGGCCGCCGGAGCGTGACGAGCAGGGCACCGGCAGCGACAGGATCTGATGGCTGCGGGGTGCCCGGAGCCGGCGGTGAGACTCAGGAGCCCTGCCGGTAGTGGTGGCCGCCCGGATTGTTCCGGGCGGACGCGCCGAGCAGCACGGTGACCTGACACTCCGGGTCGCCCACGGCGATCCGCTCGTCCAGCAGCACCACCGCCGCGCCGTGGTTGCGCGCGGCGATGCCGCCGAACACGCTGGAGGTCATCCGGCACAGCGCGGGCGCGCGGCGTACGGTGTCGCCGAACGGGCAGCGACGATTGCCCAGCACGATCCGGTCGTCGTCGAGGGAGATGACGTAGAAGTCACCGCCGATGGCGGACTTGAGCCGCAGGTAGCACTCGGCCACCTGGGCGGCGCTGAGCCGGCCGACCACGTCCCGGGCCCGGCGGTACTCCTCCTCCATCTGCCCGCCGACCGTCGCGCCCACCTGGGCCACCATCTCCTCCGTGGCGCTCGGCCCGTGCCGGTTCTCGGCCGTGCGGGCCAGTTCCACGACGAGGGCGCGCAGGAAGGACTCCCGACCGAAGCCGCGTGGTCCCGCCTCGTCGAGAGCGGGCAGTGGGTTGACCTCCCGGCGGGGCGGGTCGAAGGAGACTTCGACCCGTCGGGTCACCGGCAGCACCCCGCGCACCTGCTTGCCGGTGCCCCGCTTCGCCACCACGTCCAGCTCGGTGCCGAGTTGGCGGACCAACCACAGGCCGCGGCCCCGGATGCTGCCGGTGGCCGGCACCGGCAGGTCGCCGAGGTGGAACGACGGGCCGAGGTCGTGCACCACCAGCGTGGGGCGCGCGGCCGACCAGTCCAGGCTCACCCACACCGGGCCGCCGGCGTGCTCGACCGCGTTGCCGAGCAGTTCGGAGATCACCATGCCGGCGTCCTCGACCTCGTCACGTTCCTGCGCGTGCCGGCGCAGGAAGTCGGTCAGCTCGGCGCGTAGCGCGCTGGCCGCCGCCGGGGTCGCTGGAGCCAGCAACCATTCCACCGAGCCACCTCGTTCCCATCCGCGCCACGCGTGCGCTCCGTCGTCCGTACGGGTACCCGGTCTCGACCACCCGGCGGACGCCATCGGGCGCGCGGATGCCACCGCGTTCGCCCACCATACGCCTCCCCACCCGATCCGGTCGCCGCCGCTCAACCGTTCAGCGCGCGTCCCAGGGCATGGCCGACCGCCGCCGCGGCCAGCCCGGCCACCACGCTGAGCAGCGCGTGGGCCAGCGCGGCGGTCCGGGCTCCGGCGCGGGCCAGCCGCACCGTCTCGTAGCCGAACGTGGACCAGGTGGTGAACGCCCCGCAGAAACCGGTGCCGAGCAGCGCGGTGACGGCCGGCCCGGCCGGGACCGCGAGCACCACGCCGAGCAGCAGCGACCCGACGACGTTGACGGAAAATGTGCCCCAGGGCAGGATCGAGCCGTGCCGGGCCTGCACCGCGCGATCGGTGAGGTACCGCAGCGGGGCCCCGACCGCCGCGCCGAGCACGATGAGCAGGACGGTCACCGCCGACCTCCGCGGCGGTCCAGCACCCGCGCGGCGAGCGCGTCACCGGCCACGACCGCCGCCAGTCCGGCCACCAGCGTCGCCGCCAGATAGGCCAGCGCCGTGCCGGCGGCCCCGGCGAGGAACGCCCGGTGAGCCTCCACCGTGTACGCCGAGAAGGTGGTGAAGCCGCCGAGCACGCCCACCCCCAGGAAGGGGCGGGTCAGCGGCGGGACGCGACGGCGACCGATCATCGCCATCAGCGCGCCGATCAGCAGGCAGCCGAGCACGTTGACACCGAACGTCGACCACGGGAAGCCGGTCGGGGAGTGCGGCAACGCCGCCTGGGCCGCGGCCCGGACCAACGCGCCCACCGCGCCGCCCGCGGCAACGACGCCGAGCACGGCCGTCGGGTGCGCGGCGAGTTCCCGACGGTCGGCGGGCACCCGCAGGTCGACGTCGGGGTTGATGCGCCGTGATGTCGGCACCTGTCCTCCCTACCAGCATCCGGGCCACTGGTAGGGACCGTCGGCGTCCCCGAAGACGCGGTTCTCCCGGTCGTGGCCGGGACGGCGGGCCCCACCGCCGTACCCCACTCTAGCTGCCCGGTCACCGCCCGCGCCGGGGCCGTGGCGTCGGGGTGCTCAGACCGCCGGGGCGGGCCGGGCCGCCAGCCCGCCGAGGACGGCGCCGAGGATCGCGGTGAGGGTGACCAGCCCGCCGGTCACCTCCGGCGTCCACCGCAGCCCGTCGGTCGCCGCCAGGCCGAGAAGATGCCCGGCCCAGACCAGCCCGGGGTAGAGCGCGCCCGCGATCGGCAGCCGCAGCGCCGCGTCGCGCCCCCGCACCGCGTCCAGCCGTAGCAGCGCCAGATCGGCCAGCACCGCGCCGAGCAGGGCGGTGAGCGCGGCGACCGTCTGCGATGCCGGGAACTCGACCATCACCAGGTTGAACAACGCCACCCCGGCCACCAGGGCGGTCCCGACGCCGAAGGCCGCCCGCCGCCGGTGGGCCAGCAGGAACGGCGCGGTCAGCAGCACGGTGGTCACCAGGTACGCGTCGACACCGAGGACCGCGAGGTGCTGGTTGCCGTACGCGCCGACCGCCTCGGTGGGCGCGACGGAGAGGAAGGCCGACGAGTGGGTGAGCAGGATGACCGGCCCCATCGCGGCGAATGCCAGCGACAGTACCCCGGTGACCGACCGCAGGCCGCCCTCGCCGCTGGCCCACCAGGAGCGCAGCGGGCTGGTCAGCAGCAGCACGGCACCGGCGTCGATCAGCAGGTGGGTCGGGCTGAACGCGGCGTCGAGGCCGACCTCGACGCCGAGGGTCTCGTGCCAGAGCATGTCGCCGAGGCCACCGAGGAGGAACACCGCGACGCCGAGCGCACCCACCCGGTAGCCGGCCGGCCAACCGTCCCGCCACCAGCGGGGGGCCGCGTCCCGTCGCTGGTACGCCAGCCAGCAGGTCCAGCCGGCGCTGGCCGCGAATCCCGCGTACAGCAGACCGTGCCACGGGGTGAAGAAACCCTCGATGGTGTCGATGATGTTGGTGTGCGCCCAGCCGTCGGACATCGCCCCCGCCACGAGGCAGGCTCCGAGCAGGACGGTGACGAGATCCTCGCGGCGACTGGTCGGGCGTACCCGCAGGCGGTCGGCCTGCCCCGGCCGGGCCGGGGCGACCTTGACCGGGTCGGGGACGGCGGCTGCGTTGCGCGTCATCGGCGGTTCCTTCCGAATCCGTTCCACGTTCCGCCATTGTGCCGTGTCTGTGTGTGACGTCGGCGTTGCCCCGCCGCCGTCGTCCTGACCTGCGGCGGCAGCGGCGTACCGTACCGGGGACGCCCGGCGTGCCGGGCCGTCGGGGATCACCGGCAGGAGGAGCGTGTGCAGGACGACAGCCGTCGGCGGGACGACGCGGTGGCGTCGGGGCGGACCGCCGCGCACGACATGTTCGACGCCGATGTCGCCTCCCGTGGCCTCGGCATCGAGCTGGTCGACGCCGGCGACGGCACCTCGCGGGCGCGGATGCGGGTGACCGCGGCCATGGTCAACGGGCACGGTATCGGCCACGGCGGCTACGTCTTCCTGCTCGCCGACACGGCGTTCGCGCTGGCCTGCAACAGCCACGGCCCGCCGACGGTCGCCGCCGGTGGCGAGATCAGCTTCCTGCGCCCGGTCCGCGCCGGGGACGTGCTGACCGCGACGGCCACCGAGCGGGTCCGGCACGGCCGCAACGGCATCTACGACGTCACGGTACGCCGCGGCGACGAGGTGGTCGCCGAGTTCCGGGGGCGCAGCCGGACGTTGGGCCAGGGCGTCGTGCCACCCGGGTGAACCTCGCCGCGCTGCGCCGACCTCGCCGACGGGTCACCGGACGGGGCCGGTCGGCGCTGCCGGGCCGCCGTGGCGGCGGGACAACGGTGGCCGGCTCGGGCAGGATGAAGCACGTGGCACAGATCGCGCTCTTCCACTCCGTCCACGGGCTGCGGCCGGCGGTGCTGGCCGACGCCGAACGACTGCGCGCCGCCGGGCACCAGGTGCTCACCCCCGACCTGTACGGCCTTCCGCCGGCCGACACCGTCGAGGCGGGCTTCGCCCTGCTGGAGAAGGTGACCCTGGACGAGGTGCTGCGACGGGCGCGGGCCGCGCTCGCCGCACTGCCCGCCGACACGGTGCTCGCCGGTTACTCGATGGGTGCCGGGGTGGCCGGCGTGCTGCTGGCCGAGCGGCCGGCCGCCACCGCTCTGCTGCTCCTGCACGGCACCGGCGGCGACCCGGCCGCGTTCCGTCCGGGGCTGCCGGTCCAACTGCACCTCGCCGACCCGGACCCGTACGAGCCGCCGGCCGAGGTGGCCGACTGGCAGCAGGCGCTCAGCGACGTGGGCGCGAGGCTGGAGGTGTTCCGTTACCCGGGCCGCCCTCACCTGTGGACCGACCCGACGGCACCCGACCACGATCCGGCGGCCACCGCCCTGACCTGGGAACGCGTGCTGTCGTTCCTGGCCGCCCTGCCGCCGACCGGCGTACGACGCTGACAGGGCGGTGGACCGGACCGTGACCTACCTAAAGCGGTGGCTGCGGCGGCAGCTCGACATCGACGAGCAGGCAGCCGAGATGGTCGATGACCTCCACCCGGATCTGCCGGAACCACCGGTCGCGAACCGGCAGGGCATGACGTTCATGTCGGCGGAGCAGTACCTGCACGCGGTCGGAGTCCGCTCCGGTGACCGGATCCGGGCTGAGGTCCACGCCAAGCGACGCATCCTCGACCGGCACGCGGAGTGCGGCACCGGACAGGGCTACTGCGACGGTCGCGGGCACGGCCGGGAACTCGATGACGGCCCTCCGGCGTGCCCGGACGTGCTGGACCTGGCGGCGGCGTTCGACCGGCGGCCCGGATACCGCGCCGAGTGGCGGCCCTGACGGCCGATGGCGCGGTCCACGGTTTCGCGACAGTCCCCGCCGTAGCCTCCGCGGTGCTCGCCGGATCCGGATCAGGCGGCGCACAGCGGCGGCGGCGAGCCGCTGCGCGACGGGTGCCCACGCTCGACCAGGAGGCCGGCCGCCGGTACGAGCGCCAGCGCCGGACGGTCCACGGCGGCGCGGTCGACCGGTCGGATCGACGCACCCCGTCGCGCCGGAACCGTCCCGCCGTCCGCCGACGATGCGGCGGCGAGTTCCGGCCGCCGGCCGGATCCGCCTGGCACCGTCGATGGTGGCGGGCACGCCTGGACGCCGTCGGCAACCTTCGGCACGGGCGACGACCCGTATCGACCGGCCCGGCGCGCGAACTCGGCCCGCACCGCTCGGGGGAGACGCTGGTACGCCACCCGGGCCACGGCCGGGTCGACGAAGGCGTACCGGCCGTGCCGGTCGTGCCGGAGCAGCCCGTCGGCGGCCAGCCGGCACAGCGTGCCCGCCGCCCGGCCCGGCGTCCAGCCGAACAGTCGGTCGACCGCCGCCGCGGTGAACCGCGCGCCCAGCATCGCCCCGGCCATCAACACCGCTCGCGGCACCCCGTCGAACCGGTCCAGCCGGGCGTCGGCGACCCGCCGTACCGCCTCGGGCAGCGCCGGCTCGGCGACCCTGGCCTGCCCGAGCGCCGCCGAGGCGGCCTGGCCGGGCCCGACCTCGGCGGCGGTCGAGGGGGAGCCGATCTCGGCGACGTACCCGGCGGCGTAGCCGGGCACGCCGGCGACCAGGGGCACCAGCCGTGCGGCCAGCGCGGTCGGCTGCCCGGCGCACTGCAGCATCCGCCGCACCAGCCGGCCGCTGTCGAGCGCCGACAGCGGCGGTAGCGTCACCCGGCCCCACCGGTCGGCGACGCCGGGCAGCAGATCCGCGAAGTGCGGCCGGTGGGTGGCCAGCACCGCCAGCGGCAGCCCGCGCAGGGTCGCCGCCGCGAACAGGGTGTGCAGGAACCGGCCCAGCTCCGGGTCGGCCCGGTCCAGGTCGTCGACCGCGACCACCAACGGCTGCCGGGCAGCCACCGCCAGCAGCACGTCGCGGCAGGCCGCCGCCCCCTGCGCCGGGCCGCCCGCCCCGGCCAGCAGCGCCGCCAGCGCGTCGACCGCCGTGGCGGCCCTGGTCGGCGGGAGCACCCCGCCGACCAGGGCCGCCAACCGGCGGCGCACCACCGCCGGTGCGTCCCCCTCGAACGCGCCGGCGAGTTCCCGGACCAGGTCGGCGACCGGGGCGAACGGCACCTCCGGGTACGGCGGGCAGTGCGTCACACACCAGCGCACCGACACCCCGTCGACCCGCCGCAGTGACCGGCGCAGCTCGTCCAGCAACCGGCTGCGGCCGATGCCGTCCGGGCCGACCAGCGACACCCACCGCGGACGGCGCTCCCGTACCGCCCGGACGAGCTGCTCCCGCGCGGTGGCCAGCTCGCGGCGCCGCCCCACCAGCGGCCCCTCGTGCCGGGCCGGCCGGGGCCGCCGCGCCGCGCGGATCAGCCAGACGTCGACCGGCAGCGCCTTGCCGGCCAACGTCGCCGGGGCCAGCGCGTGCTGGTCGACCAACCCGTTGGTGGCCCGGTGGGTGGCGGCGCAGACCACCACGCCGCCCGGCGGCGCGTACTCCTGCAACCGGGCGGCGATGGTGGTCACCACGCCGC
>NZ_SMJY01000248.1:0-7769 GCF_004348355.1 Micromonospora sp. KC721
GGTTTCCGGGGGCGGCGGAGATCGCGGGGCTGGCGGATTCGGCGTTCGCGATGCCCACGCGGCGACGGGAGACGGTACGGGCGCTCGCCCGCGCGGTGGCCGCCGGGGAACTGGTGCTCGACCCGGGCGGAAACCGCCCGGAGACGGTACGGCGGCTGCTCGCCCTCCCCGGAATCGGCGCCTGGACCGCCGGCTACGTCGCCATGCGCGCCCTCGGCGACCCGGACGTCCTGCTCACCACCGACCTGGCGGCAGGCCGAGGTGCCGCCGCCCTCGGCCTGCCCGACGCCCCCTCGACCCTGGACAGCCACTCGCAGCGCTGGCGCCCCTGGCGCTCGTACGCGACGATCCGACTCTGGAGAGCAGCATGACCATCGACAGCACCGTCATCGACACCCCGATCGGCCCGCTGAGCGTGCTGGCCGGCCCCGACGGGGCGGTACGCGCCGCCGGTTTCACCCCGGACCCGGCGACCCTGCTCCCCCTCGTCCACCCGGGCCTGCGCGGCGACCTCCGCCCGCGCGGCGACCTCGGGCCGGTCAACCGGGCCGTCGTGTCCTACCTGGACGGCGACCTCACCGCCATCGACCCGGTGCCGGTGCAGCAGCACACCGGCGGCGCGTTCATGGCGCACGCCTGGCAGGTGCTGCGGGACGTGCCGGCCGGCGAGCCGGTGACATACACCGGTTTCGCCGCCCGGGCCGGACGGCCGGCGGCGGTCCGCGCGGCCGCCGCCGCCTGCGCCCGCAACGCCGCCGCCCTCTTCGTCCCCTGTCACCGGGTGTTGCGCACCGATGGCACGCTCGGCGGCTACCGCTGGGGACTGCAGGTCAAGACGTGGCTGCTCGGCCACGAACGGCACTCTGACAGCAAGCCGACACCGGCGATGCTCCCGATTGACGCTACCGTCGGGTAGTGCCTGCGCTGCGCGACGGCGACCCCACCCGACGGGTCGACGCCGGCCTGCGCCCCCTGCGCAACCTCTGGCGGCTGCGCCGCTACCTGCGCCCGTACGCGGGCCAGTTCTGCTGGTTACTGCTCGCCAGCCTGGCCGCCACCGCGGCCAGCCTGGCGGTGCCGCTGCTCACCCAGCGGGTGGTCGACGGGCCGGTCGCGGAACGCGACCCGGCCGGCCTGCTCCGCCTCGGCGGCCTGGCCCTGCTGCTCGGGCTCGCCGAAGCGGCGCTGATCTTCATCCGGCGGTGGACGCAGTCCTCCTCCTCGGTCGGCATGGAGACGGCGATCCGCACCGACGTCTACGCCCACCTGCAACGCCTGCCGGTCGACTTCCACGACCGGTGGCAGTCCGGCCAACTGCTCTCGCGGGTCACCAGCGACCTGTCGGTGATCCGCCGGTTCCTCTCCTTCGGGTTGCTCTTCCTGGTGCTCAACGTGGTCACCTACCTGGCCGTGGTGGCGCTGCTGCTGCGCCTGCACGCGCCGCTGGGGCTGCTGGTGGCCGCCAGCGCGGCACCGCTGTTCCTGATCAGCCGCCGGTTCGCCCGGCACTACCACGCGGCGTCCCGGCGGATGCAGGACCAGCAGGGCGACGTGGCCACCCTGGTCGAGGAGACCGCGCAGGGGCTGCGCACCGTGAAGGCGTACGGGCGCGGGCCGGAGCTGGCCGACCGGTTCGCCGGCCGGGCGCGGGCGCTGCACGACACCGGCGTCGGCAAGGCCCGGCTGCTGGCCCGCACCTCCGCGCTGTTCGACCTGGTGCCCAACCTGACCCTCGGCGTGGTGCTGGTGTACGGGACGGCGCTGGTCGCCCGGGGCACGCTCACCGTCGGTGAACTGGTCGCCTTCGTCAGCCTCCAGCTCATGCTGATCTGGCCGGTGCAGTCACTCGGCTGGATCATCGCCAACGGTCAGGAGGCGGCCACCGCCGCCGACCGGATCCACGAGGTGCTGGACACCCCGCCGTCGATCGTGGACGCTCCGCACGCGGTCCCGCTGGCCCGGGACGCGGTCCGGGGCCGGCTCCGGTTCGAGGGCGTGTCGTTCCGCTACCCCGGTGCCGCCGCGCCGGTGCTGCGGGAGATCGAGCTGACCGTCGAGCCCGGTGAGACGCTGGCGCTGGTCGGCGTGACCGGTGTGGGCAAGACCACCCTGCTCTCCCTCGTCCCCCGGCTGCACGAGGTGACCGGCGGCCGGATCACCCTGGACGGGCACGACCTACGCGACCTGCGGCTGTCCTCGCTGCGCCGGCTGGTCGGCACAGCGTTCGAGGAACCGACCCTGTTCTCCATGTCGGTGTGGGAGAACCTCACCCTGGGAAGGCCGGACGCCGGCGAGGACGAGGTCCGGGCGGCGCTCGCGCTGGCCCAGGCCGACTTCGCGTACGAGTTGCCGTGGGGGCTGGCCACCCGGGTCGGCGAGCAGGGGCTGTCGCTCTCCGGTGGACAGCGGCAGCGGTTGGCGCTGGCCCGGGCGGTGCTGGGCCGACCGGCGCTGCTCGTCCTGGACGATCCGCTGTCCGCGCTGGACGTGCACACCGAGGCGCTGGTCGAGGCGGCCCTGAAACGGGTGCTGCGGGACACCACCGCGTTGCTGGTGGTGCACCGGCCGTCCACGGTCGCCCTGGCCGACCGGGTCGCGCTGCTCGACGACGGGCGGATCACCGCCGTAGGCCGCCACTCCGAGTTGCTGGCCACGGTTCCGGCGTACCGGGCGGTGCTCTGCGCCGAACCGGCGAGCCGGGACGGCCTGGTGCGGTCGTGACCGGCGAGGTGCCGCGCCCCCGCCCGGACGGCGTCGACCCGTCCCACTGGCGGGGGCGGGCCACCGACCCGGACGCCGACCGCAGCCGCGCCGAGGACACCGCACCGGAGGCGGTGGCCCGGCTCCGTGCCCGCAGCCGGGCGCTGCTGCGTGACCTGCTGCGCCCGCACCGGGCCCGGCTGGGGTTCGCCGCCGCGCTGCTGCTGGCCCAGAACGCCGCCGCGATGGCCGGGCCGTACCTGGTCATGCTCGGCATCGACCGGGCCGTGCCGCCGCTGCGGGCCGGCGATCCCGGCCCGCTGGCCGCCGTCGCCGGGGCCTTCGCCGTCGCGGCGGGCACCGAGTACGCGGCCCGGCGCGGCTTCCTCGCCCTCTCCGCCCGGATCGGCCAGGCCGTCCTACTCGACCTGCGCCAACGGGTGTACGGCCACTTCCTCCGCCTCTGTGTCGGCTTCCACGAGCGCTACACCTCCGGCCGGGTGGTCTCCCGCCTCACCAGCGACCTGGACTCGATCGCCGAGCTGGTCGACGGCGGCATCGACAGCCTGGTGACCGCCACCCTGACCGTGGTGTCGGTGGCCGCCGTCCTGCTCTGGCTGGACCTGCCGCTGGCGGCGGTGGCCCTGCTGGCGTTCCCGTTCCTGTTCGCGTTGTCCCGCTGGTTCGCCCGGGCCTCGGCCGGCGCGTGGCGGCGCAGCCGGGACGCGGCGGCGCTGATGATCGTCCACTTCGTGGAGTCGCTGCGCGGCGTCCGGGCCGTGCAGGCGTTCCGTCGGGAACAGCGCAACCAGCAGATCTTCGACGGGTTGAACGACGAGTACCGGCGGGCCAACCTGTACGGGTTCCGGCTCATCGCCACGTACTCCCCCGGGATCAAGGTGATCGGGAACGGCACCGTGGCGGTGGTGCTCGGCTACGGCGGGTGGCGGGTGCTCGGCGGCGGCATGGAGGTGGGGGTGCTCGCCGCGTTCCTGCTCTACCTGCGCCGCTTCTTCGAGCCGATGCAGGAGCTGAGCCAGTTCTACAACACGCTCCAGTCCGCCACGGCGGCGCTGGAGAAGCTGGCCGGGGTGCTGGACGAGCCGCCCGGCGTGCCGGAGCCGCCCCGACCGACGCCACTGCCGGCCGGCCCGCAGCGCGGCGCGGTGTCGTTCCGGGCCGTCTCGTTCGGTTACCGCCCGCAGGCTCCCATCCTGACCGGGCTGGAGCTGCGGGTGCCGGCCGGGCAGACGGTCGCGTTGATCGGGCCGACCGGCGCGGGCAAGTCCACGATCGCCAAGCTGCTGGCCCGCTTCCACGACCCGGACACCGGCACGGTGGAGTTGGACGGGGTCGACCTGCGTGACCTGGCCGACGCCGCGCTGCGCCGGGCCGTGGTGCTGGTCACCCAGGAGAACCACCTGTTCAACGGCACGGTGGCGGAGAACATCCGGTTCGGCCGGCCCGCCGCCGACGACGCGGCGGTGGAGGCCGCCGCGCGGGCGATCGGCGCGCACGACTTCATCGTCGGCCTTCCCGACGGGTACGCCACCGACGTGCACCGGCGCGGTGGCCGGCTCTCCGCCGGGCAACGGCAGCTCGTCGCGTTCGCCCGGGCGTTCCTGGCCGACCCGCGGGTGCTGATCCTCGACGAGGCGACGTCGTCGCTGGATGTGCCGACCGAACGGCTGGTGCAGCGGGCGCTCGGCACCGTGCTGCGCGACCGTACCGCGCTGATCATCGCGCACCGGCTCTCCACGGTGGAGACCGCCGACCGGGTGCTGGTGCTCGACGGCGGCCGGATCGTGGAGGACGGCCCGCCGGCCCGGCTGTCCGCCGCCGGTGGCCGGTACGCCGCCCTGCACCGGCACTGGCGGGCCTCGCTGATCTGAGCGCCGCCGGCCGGCCGCAGGGGCCCCCGTCGATTTATTGGACGGCTAGACTCGGGCCCCGTCGGCCGGGCCGGTGCCCGTCGGCCGGTGCGGACCGGCTCGGGGCGCGCCGGCGGTCAGGCACCACCGGACGAAACGGGGAGGTGCGGGGTGCGGATCCGACGACAGGCAGTTGTCGCGGCAGCGTTGGTCATCGGTACGGTCGGCGCGGCGACGGTCGCGACGACCGGAGAGGACGAGACCGGTTCACCGGTCGCCACGGCGGCCACCGGGAAGTGGTCCGCACCGGGTACGCCGACACCGGTGGACGGTTCGCCGAGCGTGGCACCCCGCGCTGCCGGACGGGTGGGCACACCGCCCAAGTCCACGGCGGAGCGCCGGCCGATGACCGTGCCGGCCCGGCCCGCGGCGGAGGTGGCGCGGGCCGCCCCCGCGTCCGTCGCCCACCTCACCGAGCGGTACCGGGTGTCCCCGGCCGAAGCGGCCCGCCGGCTCGCGCTCCAGGAACTCGCCGCACCGCTGGCCGGCACGCTCGCCGAGCGGTTCCCCGACGGGTACGCCGGCATGTGGCTGGACCAGGACGGCGGCGGCGTGCTGACCATCGCCGCCACCGACCCGGCCCCGGTCGCGGCGGCGGTCGCCGACCTGCCGGACGCCGGCCACGTGACGGTGGTGCCGGCCCGCCACTCGCTGCGTCAACTCGCCGAAGCGGCCGACCGGCTGGCCACCACGCTCGGCGCGCGGGCCGGCGTCGACGTGCTGGTCGACGAGAAGGCCAACGAGGTGGTGGTGCTCACCGACAACGGGTTGGCGGCGCTCGGGGCGCGGCTGGCCGAGGCGATCAGCGCGGTGGACGTGCCGGTACGCACGCAGGCCCGCTACGACGCCCGTTCGGTCCCGAAGGCGTGTGACCCGCGCTACTGCGCGGAAGCGCCGATGCGCGGCGGCATCCGGCTGGACATCCCCCGGGACAACGGCACGGTCGGCGGCTGCACCAGCGGGTTCAACGTGCGGTCCCGCTCCGGGGAGTATCACGTGCTGACCGCCGGGCACTGCGTGGCCAGCGCCACCCACCGGCACCGCGACCTGACCTGGCACCAGTTCCTCGGGCCGAAGGTGCCGGTGGGCATCGAGTCGACCGCGCCGGTGCTGGCCGAGAACGCCTTCCCGTACGACTACGCGGTCATCCCGTACCAGGCCGGGGCGTTGAAGCGGTGGGCGTACCCGAAGCGCGGCGGCGGCGACCGGGCCAGCCTGGTCAACTACTGGTGTGTGCCGGACAGTTCGGGCTGCGCCACCCGGGGCAGCCGCGACGTGAAGATCACCGGGGTCACGCCGTACGGCGCGGTGCTTGTCGGCGCGACGGTCTGCGCCACCGGGTCGGCGTACACGCCTACGGCGGGCGAGCGGTACGTCGACTCGGGCGCGGGAGCCGGGTACCTGCCGGGGACCCGCTGCGGTGAGGTCATCGGCAAGGCCAGCGGCGGCATCGACGTGCGGATCTGCGCCCGCCCCGGCGACAGCGGCGGGCCGCTGTTCACCGAGTCCAACGGCAGGGCCCTGGGCATCCTGTCCACCGGCGACCCGGGCAGCGGCCCGTGCACCAACCCGAACGAGAAGAACGTCTACGCGCCGGTGTCCCTGATCCTGGACCGGGTGAACGCCCGCACCGGGCTGGGCTTCGAGATCGCCACCCAGGGCCCCCTGCTCGCCCCCGTCCGCTCCTCGACCCGACCGTAACTCCCTCCGCCCTGCGGGCAGCCGAGCTAGGAACCGGGCCGGGTCGAATCGCGAAGGCACAAAAGGGCACCGCTGCCTAGGATCGACGGATGACCGACACGGCGAGAACGGCGCGCGGCGGTGTCCCCGAGCGTCCCACCCTGGACGGGCTCGAGGCGACCTGGGCGCGCCGCTGGCAGGAGGACGGCACCTACGCGTTCGACCGGACGAGGACGCGCGTACCGGCGACGGGCACCTCCGGCCGGGGCGGTCGCCGCGACGACGTGTTCTCCATCGACACCCCACCGCCGACCGTCTCCGGCGAGCTGCACATGGGGCACGTCTTCTCGTACACGCACACCGACACGGTGGCCCGCTTCCAGCGGATGCGCGGCAAGGCGGTCTTCTACCCGATGGGGTGGGACGACAACGGCCTGCCCACCGAGCGGCGGGTGCAGAACGTGTACGCGGTGCGCTGCGACCCGGCCCTGCCGTACGATCCGGCCTGGCAGCCACCGACCACCCCGGTCACGGAGGAGCAACGCCGGCAGCCGACCTCGATCTCCCGGCGCAACTTCGTCGAGCTGTGCGAACGGCTCACCGCCGAGGACGAGCAGGTCTTCGAGGCGCTGTGGCGGCGGCTGGGGCTGTCGGTGGACTGGTCGCTGACGTACACCACGATCGGGCGGGCCGCCCGGGCGGCCAGTCAACGTGCCTTCCTGCGGAACCTGGCCCGGGGCGAGGCGTACCAGACCGAGGCGCCGACCCTGTGGGACGTCGGCTTCGCCACCGCCGTGGCCCAGGCGGAACTGGAGGACCGGGAACGGCCGGGGGCGTTCCACCGGCTCCGGTTCACCGGGCCGGGCGGGCGCGAGGTGCTGATCGACACCACCCGGCCCGAGCTGCTGCCGGCCTGCGTCGCGCTGGTCTGCCACCCCGACGACGAGCGGTACGCCGACCTGGTGGGCACGGCCGTGCGTACCCCGGTCTTCGGGGTTGAGGTGCCGGTGCGCGCGCACCCGCTGGCGGACCCGGCCAAGGGCACCGGCATCGCGATGGTCTGCACGTTCGGCGACCTGACCGACGTCACCTGGTGGCGGGATCTCGACCTGGCGACCCGGGTGGTGATCGGTCGGGACGGTCGGCTGGTGCCGGAGCCGCCGGCCGGCGTGCCGGCCGACCCCTACGCGGCGTTGGCCGGGCAGAGCGTCAGCACCGCCCGGTCGAGAATGGTCGGGATGCTGGCCGACGCCGGTGAGCTGGTCGGTGAGCCCCTTCCGATCACCCACCCGGTCAAGTTCTACGAGCGGGGCGACCGGCCGTTGGAGATCGTCTCCACCCGGCAGTGGTATCTGCGCAACGGCGGCCGGGACGGTCACCTGCGGGAGGAGCTGCTGGCCCGTGGCGGCGAACTGCGCTGGGTGCCGGAGCACATGAAGCACCGGTACGACCACTGGG
>NZ_SMJY01000249.1:0-7735 GCF_004348355.1 Micromonospora sp. KC721
TCTCCCCACCGCCCACCCCGGCCCCTGCGCGGATCGGTAGGGAACCGGTCAGCTGGTGATGTCCTTGCGGGTGAAGCGGTAGAAGGCCAGGGACCAGAAGATGGTCGCGTAGCTGATAGCGGAGATGGCGCCCCTGACCACGTCGTCGGTCTGCATCGGGGTGGAGAGCAGACCCAACCAGGCGTTGCTGTAGTGGGTCGGCAGGAAGGAACGCACGGCACCGAGCGCGGTGATCTGGTCCAGGATGCTGGAGAGGATCCACAGCAGCACCGCGCCGCCGACCGCGCCGAGCGCGGCGTCCGTGGTCACCGAGAGCAGGAACGCCAGACCGGCCACCACCAGCAGGACGACCGCCAGGTAGCCGAGCACCGCCAACAGCCGCAGCACCCCCTCCCCCGGCGTCAGCTCGGCGGCCACCTGACTGCGCAGCGGCGCCCAGCCGTACCGCAGGGTGCCGGCGACCAGGGCCGTAGCCGCGAGCAGCAGCAGAGCCAGCACCGAGTACGCGAGCGCCACCACCAACTTCACCGCGAGCAGCCGCGCCCGGGGCACCGGGACGGCCAGCAGGTAACGCAGGCTGCCCCAACTCGCCTCGCTGGCCACCGTGTCCCCGCAGAACAGCGCCACCACCACGACCAACAGGAAGGAGGCCGAGACCAGGATCGAGAAAAGGGTGAAGTTCAGCCCGCCCGAGGTGGCCAGGTCGGCCAGGCTGGAGAACTCACCCCGACCGTCCCGGTCGTCGTCACCGGAACCGAACTGAAACGCGATCAGGATGATCAGCGGCAGCAGCACCATGAACCCGAGCGCCAGCTGGGTACGCCGCCGCGACGCCTGCCGGCGGAACTCGGCCAGGAACGGCATGGTCGCCGAGGGGCGGTAACCGACCGCCGCCCCGCCCCGGTTGGCCGCGCCCGTGCTCCCGGCCGGTCCGGACCCGCCGGCCGGGCCCGCGCCCGAGGTCGACCCGACAGTAGAGCCCGCCATCACCGGTCCCCGCTTCCCCGAGAGTTCTCGCCCACCAGGGCGAGGAACGCGTCCTCCAGGCGGCGCCGCGGCACCACCCGGTCCACCCCCACGCCGGCCCGTACCAGCTCCGCCACCACCTCGCTGCGGGCGGTGCCGTTGGTGTCCACCACCAACTGACCGTCGCCGTCGGGCAGCACCCGGACCCCGTCGAGCCGGCCGAGCACCTCCCGGGCGGCGGCCGGGTCGGACACCTCGAAGAGCACGCTCGGCGACTCACCGACGATCTCCCCGACCAGGCCGGACGCCACGATCCGGCCCTTGTTGACCACCACGGCGTGCGTGCAGGTCTGCTCCACCTCGGCGAGCAGGTGGCTGGAGACCAGCACCGCCCGGCCGCCGGTGGCGTACCGCTGGAGCACCCGGCGCATCTCGGCGATCTGCGGCGGGTCCAGCCCGTCGGTCGGTTCGTCCAGCACCAGCAGCTCCGGCAGGCCGAGCATCGCCTGCGCGATGGCCAGCCGCTGCCGCATGCCGTGGCTGTAGTTCTTCGTCCGCCGGTGCACCGACGCGCCCAGGCCGGCGATCTCCAGCGCCTCGTCGAAGTGCGCGTCCTCCCACGGCCGGCCGGTGGCCCGCCAGTACGCCCTCAGGTTCTCCAGGCCGGACAGGTGGGGCAGGAAGCCGGGCCCCTCCACCAGCGCGCCGATCCGTGACAGCACCGGCGACCCGGGCACCAGCCGGTGCCCGAAGACGTAGATCTCGCCGTTGGTCGGCTGGGTCAGCCCCATCAGTACCCGCAGGGTGGTGGTCTTGCCGGCGCCGTTGGGCCCGAGCAGGCCCACCACCTGCCCCGGGTGCACCTCAAAGTCCACCCGGGACACGGCCACGAACCCGTCGGCGTACTCCTTGCGCAGGTCACGAACGACGAGCGGGACGCCGGCGTACGCCGGATGCACGGAGTCGTCCTGGCGGCGGTGCCGGCGGCGGAGAACGGCGACGACCACGACGAGCCCGACCGCGATGGCGGCGAGCAGCCCGAGCAGCACCCAACGCCACACGGCGGCGGCGGTGGCGATGGGCACGGCGTCCACGGTCGGCAGCGCCAGTGGCGCGTCGCCCGCGGCGATGGTGTACACGGTCGGTTCCACCGGCGTGGCGTACGCCTGGTCGGAGGTGGCCACGACGAGCCGCAGCCGGTGCCCGGCCTCGATCCGGTGCACGATCGCCGGCAGGGTGACCTGGACCGGTCGTGCGGCGTCGACGCTCGCCGGCAGGCCGCTGAGCCGGACCGGGGCGACCAGACCGGCGGGAAGGGTGGCCGAGCCGTCCGGGGCGACGTCGTAGAGCTTGACGAAGAGCACGGCCTCACCGGTCGGGGAGGCCGCCCGGATCGATACGGTGGGCGCGCCGACCACGTCGACCGCCTCGCCCAGCGGCGTGGACTCGAAGCGGGCGTGCTGGCCGGGGATGTCACCGGCCACCCCGTCGAGCAGCGAACTGAGCGCCCCGGCGAACGGCACCGCGGAGATCGCGGCCGGGTTGCCGGCGGGCGGGTTGGCGACCGGCTGGGCAGGACCGGCCACCGCCACCTCGCGGCGGGTCTGGCCGACGACCCCCGGGTAGTCGGTGGTGCGGTAGCCGCTGGCCGCCAGCCCCCGGTCGAGGGCGTTGAAGCCGGCGATCCGGGAGAAGGTGAAGTCGTCGCCCGGGGCGTCCCCCTCGCCCTTGACGTAGTGGTCCAGCCACTGCGCGGTGAGGAACTTCACCCGGTCGGAGTCGCTGGTCGGTCCCGCGCCGCCGTCGTGGCCACCGGTGAACCAGGCGACCCGCACCGGGGTGCCGGCGGCGGCGATACCGCGCGCGTTCGCGTCCGCCTCGGTCAGCGGGAAGAGGGTGTCCGCCTCTCCCTGCACCAGCAGGGTGGGCGCCTTGATCCGGTCGAGCACACCGGCCGGGGATGAGCGGCGCAGCAGGTCCACGGCGGCCTGGTCGGCCCGGCCGGTGGTGGCGATGCGCAGGTACGCGGCGCAGACGTCCGCGGCGAACCGCCCGCAGGACGGGTCGGCGGCTTCGGCGCGGGCCGGGCCCGAGCCGATTCCCGGTCGCGCCGTGGGTGCCGGACCGGACGGGCCGGGCGACACGGGGGCGCCCTCCGGCGGGACGGCGGACGCGCCGGAGAACCCGGCCGGGCCGGCGCCGACGTTCCCGCCGCCACCGAAGAAGATTCCGGCCCAGCCCTTCTTGAACACGCCCTCGGTGGCCGGCCGGCCGGTGCTCTCCGGCAGGAAGGCCCGGGACAGGTCGTTCCAGGTGATCATCGGGACGATCGCGTCGACCCGCTGGTCCTGGGCCGCCAGCAGCAGGGCGAGACCGCCGCCGTACGAGCCGCCGACCACACCGACCCGGGGGTCGCCGGCGGCGTCGGTACGGATCTCCGGCCGCGCGGCGAGGCGGTCCAGCAGCCGTTGGGCGTCCCGCACCTCGTAGTCGGGGTGGTCCAGGTGAATCTGCCCGCCGCTGCGGCCGAAGCCGCGCGCCGTCCAGGTCAGCACGGCGTAACCCCGGGCGACCAGGTCCTCGGCGTCGGTACGGACGGAGTCCTTCGTACCGCCGAACCCGTGCGCCACCAGCACCGCCGGCACCCGGTTGTCGGCCGACGCGCCGTCGGGCAGCCAGAGTGTCGTGTCCAACTCGACCGGCTCGTCGCCGTCCGGTCCGGATCGGACGGTGACCAGTGCGGACTCGGTACGGAAGGCGGGCCGGTCGGGCCGGGCCACCCAGGCCGCGGCGGCGGCCAGCAGCACCACGGCAGCCGACGCGGCAACGATCCGGCGTCGGCTGCCCAGGACGCGCTTCAGCCGCACGGCCGACAGCGGTGATCTCATACGACAACGGTACGGGCGCGTTCCTGAACGTTGGCTGGGATCCTCCGTCTGGCAGGTTCGTGTCGTCCGATCGATGCACCCGCATGGTCGATCGCCTCCCGTCCAGACATTTCCCAGCCCAATGACTTCGGATCCCGGGAATTTCGACTATCGCCCGAATTCCCCCCAGATCCAAGCAGGACAACAGGCCGGGCATCGCGGCAGGTGACCGCCGGGTCATCGGACGGTGACATCGCGTGTGATGACGGGAAAAGGACAGTGGACCCATGGCAGCACCGCCGAGCCCGTCGGATACTTTTCCGGTCCGGTGCACGGGACTGCGTCGGCGACCCCGGCACCGGACAGGAGACACCCATCCGTCGCCGGAGGAGACCGACCGCATGACAGTCCCCACCCAGCGGCCCCCTCGACGGCCCTCCGGCCCGGGTCGCCTGCTGCCGCTGGTACTCGTCGTGGCGCTGCTCGCGCCGGTCGCGGCGCTCTTCGTCCAGACCTACCGGAGCACCGCAGACGACCGGGAGCTCGCCAACCGCGAACGGCTCGGCATCGAGTACCTTCGCGCGCTCGCCCCGGTCACCGAGGCGCTGGTCGAAGCCCAGTCCGCCGCCGTCGCCGGCCGGCCCGCCGCCCGCTCCTCGCTCGACCAGGCGGTACGCGGCGTCGCCCAGGTCGACCTGCGCATCGGCGGCGAGCTACGCAGCCAGGAACGGTGGTCGGGTCTGCGCGCCAAGCTGGAGGCGCTGCCCGAGCGGAGGTTCGCCGAGCCGGAGGCCGCCTACTCCGCGTACCGCGAGGTCACCGACCTGCTGCTGGCCCTCTACCGCAAGGTCCGGGAGAGTTCCGGCCTGGCGCGTGACCCGGGAGCGGACTCGTCCTTCCTCCAGGACAGCGTCGGGCGTGACCTGCCCGCTGCGCTGGTTGCCGCCGGTCGCCTCGCCGACCTCACCGTCCTCGCCACACGTCGCCCCACCAGCCAGGCCAGCCGGAGCGTCGGCGAGCTGGCCGAGGCCCGGGTGACCGCGCTCGGCTCCGCGTCCGACCTGGTCGCCGACCTGCGGGCGGCGGTGGACAACTCGGAGCGCACCGACCTCGGCGCTTCGGTGCTCGCCCCGCTGGACACCTACCAGCGCGCCGTCGAGGCGCTCGCCGCCTACTCCGCGCCCGAGCCCGGCTCCCGTACCGGCCTCGCCGATCCGGCCCAGGTCGCTGCCGCCCGCGCCAACGCACAGTCCGCCGCCCGGCAGCTCCAGCCGGTCATCCTCGACCAGCTCGACGCGCAGCTGGTCGACCGGATCGACGGCTACGACCTGGACCGGTGGCTCGCCGCCGGCGCCGCGGCCACGGCGGCGCTGCTCGCGCTGATCCTGCTGGGCGTACTCCTGGGCGAAGCCAGCCGGACGCGCCGACGGGCCACCGAGGCAGGCCCCGACACCGGGGCGAAGCCCGAGAGGCAACCGGGCCCCGGCTGGCAGCCGTCCGCGGATTCCCGCGCCACCGGCGGGGCCACCGCCCCGGACCCGCGCGGCCTGAGCCCCGAGGACCACCGACTGCTCCAGCCCACCGGGCCGGGCCAGCACGTCGGCACCGATCCGTGGGGGCCTCTCGATGCTGCTCGGTAGGCTGCGGATCCGGGGCAAGCTGGCAGTCCTGGTGATCATCCCCCTGTTGAGCATGGTCGGGTTGGCCGTGCCGGTGGTGGTCGACCGGATCTCGGAGGCCCGGCGGGCCGCCGAGACCTCGGACACCGTCCGGCTCGCGAACCGGGTCGGCAGCCTGGTCCAGAACCTGCAACAGGAACGCTTCCTCTCCGTCGGGCTGCTGCTCGGCCGGATCCCCCGCCACGAGTTGGTGCAGAAGTCGGCGGAGGTGGACGACCAGGTCGCCGACCTCCACGCCGAACTGGGCGGCCAGCTCACCACCGACCTCCGCGCCGCTCTCGACGGCGTCCGCGGGCTCGCCGAGCTGCGCCCCCGTGTGCTCGCCGGGGCCGCCAGCCCGAGCCAGGTCCTGGAGGCGTTCGGCCCGATCAACATGGCCCTGATCGAGGCGCTGCGGCTACCCTTCCGGGCCGACACCGACACGTCGGTGGGTCGCCAGGTCGTCGCGCTCGACGGACTGATGCGCGCCGACGAGCGGCTCGGGGTTGCCGCCACCCTGATCGTGCTGGTCAAGGCCACCTCGGATCCGCGGGTCGCGGCCGCGTACGTCGCCAACATGGCCGCACTCCAGGTGGACAGCCAGCGGTTCCGCCGCATGATCACCGCCGAGCAGTACCAACTGGCGCTGCTCAACGATGCGGCCGTCGCGGCTCGCGGCACCGCCACCTTCCAGGCGGAGAGCGCCCGCGACCCGATCGCCGTCGTCCGGCGACTGTCGCTGGACGTGATCTTCCCCGCGGCCCGCTCGATGATCACCTTCGGGCAGTTCGTGGAGAAGAAGATCGCCGCCGACGTGATCGAGCAGACCCGGGCCGAACGGCAGCGGGCGCTGGCCGTGGCCTGGCTGGTGGGCATCACCGCCGCCCTGGTGCTGCTGACCGTGGTCGTGCTCAGCATGGCGGTGGCCCGTACCGTGGCCCGCCCGCTGACCCGGCTCACCCGCTCCGCCGACCGGGTCGCCCGGGTCGCCGAGGCCGAGCTGACCCGGGTGGCCGACGACGAGTCCGACGCCACCCCACCGGTACGCCTCGACCCGGTCGACGTCCGCGCCCAGGACGAGATCGGCGACCTCGCCCGCGCCTTCGAACAGGTGCAGAACACCGCCGCCCGGCTGGTGGAGCGGCAGGTGGCGGGCCGGCGCAACGTGGCCCAGATGTTCGGTCACGTGGGACGCCGCACCCAGAACCTGGTCGGCCGGCAGATCGCCCTCATCGACCGGCTGGAACGGCAGGAGACCGACCCCGGCCGGCTGGAACACCTGTACCGGCTGGACCACATCTCCAGCCGCCTACGCCGCAACGCCGACAGCCTGGTGGTGCTCTCCGGCGCCACCGGCGCCGACAGCCACGTCGCCCCGGTGCCGCTGGCCGACGTGGTGCGGTTGGCGCTGGGGGAGATCGAGGACTACACCCGGGTCGACGTGCAGGTGCCGTCCGGGGTGTCCGCCGCGCCCGCGATCGTGGGCGACCTGGTACTGGCGCTGGCCGAGCTGATGGAGAACGCCACCGTCTTCTCGCCCCCGCACACCCGGGTCACGGTTTCCGGCGAGGTGACCGACGGCGGCGCCCTGCTGGCCGTGGCCGATCGCGGCCTCGGCATGACCGAGGAGCGGCTGGCCGAGGAGAACGCCCGGCTGGCCCGCCGGGAACGGTTGGACCTGGCTCCCACCGAAGTGCTCGGCCTCTTCGTGGTCGGCCGGCTGGCCCGCCGGCACGGCTGGTCGGTCGAACTGGCCCACACCCCCGGCGGCGGGGTGACCGCCCGGCTGCGGATACCGCAGTCGCTGCTGGTGCTGCGCCGGGCCGACCGGCCGGGTGTCGCCTCCGCGCAGGTCGCCGTGCCGAGCCGGGACCGGCGCACGCCGGGGGCGGCCGGATCGAACCGGGAGCCGACCGGTGGACCGTCGGCCCGACCGGCCGGCACGCCGGCCCCCGCCTTCGATCCGGAGTTGCTGACCCGGGTCACCCGCAGCATGGCCTCCGCGCAGTCCTGGGACGCCTTCGGTACGGCCAGCGCAGCGACCCCGGCCGGGACGACCGTGCCCCGGCAGACCGTGCCCCAGCCGGTCGGCCGGCCGGGCGAACAGGTCGGCGCGCCGACGGTCAGCTCCGGTGCGACGACCGCGTGGTGGTTCGCGGCCCCGGACGGGCCGGTGGCCGGTGCCCAGCCGGCCGCCCTGACCCCACCGACCACCGCGGAGCCACCCGCCGCACCGCCGAACCC
>NZ_SMJY01000024.1:0-46039 GCF_004348355.1 Micromonospora sp. KC721
GGGGTGTGGAGGGCGGCGGCGTCGGGTCGGTGGGTGCTGGCTGGCAGCCGGCGAGCAGGACGGTCCCGAGGACGCTGGCGGCCAGGCGGCGGACGGTCGGTATGACCATGGGTCTGTGGATCCCTCGCTGAGTTCGGGGGCAGGGCAGGACCGGACCGTGGACGGTGGCCGCCGCGCCGTTGAGACGGCCACCGCCCCGGGTGGTCAGGCGTCCCGAGGGCCGTTGCTCGGTCGGGCGGGACGGCCGTTGCGGACCAGCGGCCAGAGTCGGGGCCCGCTGGGCAGGTGCAGCGGCAGGCCCGGGTGGTAGCCCTGGCCGTCTAGGAAATCCCGTGCTGCTTCGGTGGTGACCACGGTGTAGATCGGGTAGCCGAGCTGGTCGACCCGTTCGTGGTGGTGGGTGAGCAGCCGCGCGGCCGTGCCGCGTCGCCGGCGATCGGGAGTGACGTACAGCCAGGACAGCCAGTGGTGCGGGGCGTCGGACCGGTAGCTGCCAATCAGGGCGTGGAGTTGACGGAATCGCGGTAGGGCACGGCCGGTGAAGGTGTCCAGGTGATAGTCGGACAGCGGGACTGCCTCCGTCGTGGGGTGGCGGCGCCACACGGCGACCGCGGTCATGTCCAGTAGGACGTCGACGTTGCCCCACTCGACGGCGTGGTCGACGTCCATGGCCAGCAGCCCGTGGAAGATGGTCTGCCGTTCGGTCGGGTCTGGAACCAGCCATTCGGCGACCGGATCCTCTGCGACGGCGTCGGCGAGCAGCGCGGCGATGGCAGCCACGTCACCGGGTTGCGCGGGCCGGACGGCGGCGGTCAGGGCGTTCACCGGGCCCGCCGCCGTGGCAGCGGGGCGGTTGGGAACGGTGACCGGCCGACGGGAGTCTGCCTGCCCCGCCACATCCGCCAGATCGGTAGGCCTTCCGTCGGCAGGATCAGCGGCGGGCCGGCCGTGTACCCGAGCCGGAGGTAGAGCTGGCGGTTGCGTGTGTTGCTGGCCTCCAGGTACGCCGGCAGGCCGAGTCGGTCGAGGAGGCGGTGGTGATCCGCCAGCAGGGCCGCGCCGATACCGCGGCCCTGCTGCTGCGGGTCGACCGCGACGTACGCGAGGTAGTGGTGCGGTTCGTCGGGGTGGAAGGCGTCGAACATCGCTTCCAGCAGCGTGAACTTCGGCGCGTATACGCCGGCGATGGTCTCCAGGGTGGTCTGCCGCTCGTGTGAGCTGTCTCGGATGGGTTCGAGGCGGGGGTACCAGATCGCGACGGCGGACAGGTCGGCCGTCGTGTACACCTCGCCGTGCTCCAGGCCGTGGTAGAGGGCGTCCTTGAAGTAGCGGTAGTAGATGGCCCGACGATCCCGGGGCTCGGGGACGAGCCATTCGGCGACGGGCCCGTCGTGGAAGGCGTCGGCGAGTACGGCGATGAGTGGGCCCGCGTCGTCGGCGGTCGCCTGCCGGACGGTGACGGTGTAGCTGGTGCTGGTCACGGCATCTCCCTGTTCAGGCCGGGTGGCGGACGAGGTCGGGCGTGCGCAGGGCTGTGGTGTCGCGATCCGCGCCCAGCCCGATCGCGTCGTAGACGTGGGGGCGGGTGGCGCGCAGGATCAGCGCCCATACGATGCCGAGCAGCCCGGCGACGCCGTACGAGGCGGGAAACGCCCACCGCAGCGGCGAGTCCGGTGCGACACCGAGCAACGTGTCGAACTCGCCGAGGGTGATCGCGAGGATCCCGCCCAGCGCGACGGCGGCGACGTTCGGTGCGATCGTGGAGCGCCAGAGCCCTTCGGCGTGGACGATGCGGGCGAAGAACCCGACGACAGCGACGGACGTGAGGGTCATCAGGATCAGGACACCGAGGCCGCCTGTCACGGTCACCCAGAAGAACAGGTGCACGATCGGGTCCGCCTCGGCCAACGCGTAGGCGATGAGGACGGCGGCGGCGAGGCCACTTTGGACGAGGGAGCCGATCTTGGGTGCGCCGGTGCGGCGGCTGGTGCGGCCAAACGCAGGGGGCAATACCCGCTCCCGGCCGAGGGCGAACAGGTAGCGCGCCACGGTGTGATGGAAGCTGAGCAGGGCCGCGAACAGACTGGTGATGAACAGGACCCGGGCGACGGTGATGACGCTGTCGGTCAGGTGCGGTGAGACCAGGGTGAAGATGAGGTCGGTGCCGTCGGCGCGGGCGGCCTCGACGATGCGGTCGGGCCCAGTGGCCACCGACATTGCCCAGGCGGAGAAGCCGTAGAGCAGGCCCGTGACCGCCAGCGCGATGTAGGTGGCCCAGGCGATGGTGCGCCGCGGGTCCCGCGTTTCCTCCGAGAAAACCACCGTGCCCTCGAATCCGACGAACCCGGTGATCGCGGTGACCAGCGCGGCGCCGATGCCGGCGGCGAACACATGCGACGGGGCGAGGGTGTCGAAGCTGACGCCGCCGTCTGCGGGGTGGCTGACCATGACGGCGTCGAAGACCAGCGCGACGACGCACTCCGCGATCAGCACGACGGCGAGTACCCGGCCGTTGAGGTCGATCCGCAGGACCCCGAGGACCGCGACGACGGCCCACGCGACCAGCGCCCACACCCACCACGGCGCGTCGACGCCGTACCCGTCGAGGAACTGAGCGAGGACGGCACCCGCCCCGCCGTACAACCCGATCTGCATCGCGTTGTACGCCAGCAGCGCCACCATCGCCGCCCCGGCCCCGGCCGGCCGGCCGAGCCCCCGGCTGACGTAGGTGTAGAACGCGCCCGCGTTGATGATCCGCCGGGACATGGCCACGTAGCCCACCGCGAACAGCGCGAGCACGACCGCGACCACCAGGTACGCCAGCGGTATACCCGTGACGCCAGTGACCGCGTACCCGGTCGTCGCACCACCAGCGACCACGGTCAGGGGCGCGGCGGCAGCGATGACGAAGGACACGACCGACGAAATCCCGAGTCGGCCGCGCGCCAGGGCTGCCGAGATGGTGTCGGGTTGCGAGTGAGACATGGACTCTCTTTCCGAGGGAACGGGGACAACAGTCAGGAGGTGCGGTGGCTCAGAACGGCGGTGCCGACAGCACCGCCAAGGTCGGCGAGCAGTTCACGCATCTGCGGCCAGGCATGCTCGACCAGCCAGAGCAGGTACTGCCGGGCTGCCTGAGGGGCTCCGTCGAGCAGCGCCGTGTCCATCTGGGTGTGCAGCACCAGGCCGGCCAGGATGATGTCCCGCTCGTCAAGCCGGTGGCGATTACGCAGCTGCTGAGACAGCCGAGCCCAGGGCCAAGCGGCGACATTGATATCCGTCGGCACATGCACGGTGCGCCGTCGCCACCGTGGCCCGACCGTCTGCTCTTGGAGCAAACCGGCCTGCTGCATGCGTTGGATGACCTGCTCGTTGGCGGTGGTGGCGAGATATGACAGCCACACCCGAGTCGCGGTGTGCCGCCGCTCGGTGAGCATCCGGTCGAGGATTCTGTGTTGCAGCCAGTCCGTCGGCGTCGGACCGTTGCGTCGGACCGTGATGTGGCCCTGGTTGAAGTCGATACGTCCGGCGACATACAGCTCCGCGAGCAGTCCGGCGGCCAGACCGTATGACAGCGCGGTGCTGAACAGTCGGGCTTGGCCGGTCTGATCGTTGTGCGCGAGGAAGTAGAAGTCGTTGGCGATCAGGGGCGCGGTGCCAGGGGCGGTGCCGACCGTGCGGGCGGGCTCGTGGGATGGAGCGGTTTCGTGGTGGGCGGACCGAGCGCTTTTGTTGCCTACGCCAGGGGTTGTGTTCACCGTGGCTGGCCTTTCTGGGTCGATGGGTTCAACGGGGGGTGGGAAGCCCGAGCTGCCGTAGGAGCTTGCGGCCGTAGGACCAGTCGGCGGGTCGAGTCGCAGCACGGTGCCGGGTGTGATCTGCGGGAGAGGCTGGGCGCGGTTCACGACCGTGTCCTCCATCGGTCCCAGCGTCGGCGGCGCGGCTTGCTCGGCGCCGGCTGGTCGAGGCTTGTGTCGAGGCTTGTCCAGAAGGCTTGATTGCGCTGGGCAACGTCTGTGGGCAACGCGGTGTCATCGCCGCGTTGGCTGCTGAGCGTCGATCCGCCACGGTGGGCGTAGAGCGTGGCCGGGCCCGTGGGGTCGAGGCCGAACGGCTGATACGGCTGCCCGTCACGCGGGACGAACCACTTGATGCGGGCCATGCCGTCACCTCCATCGGTGAGATGCGCGGCCGGGCCCTCCCCGGCACCGACCGCGCACCCCGACTAGGGGGTGCAGAGCCCGCCCCGCACGGGGGGACGGCGCGGACCCTGCACCCGCTTCCGCGCCTGGTGCGAAACGCCGCGGCGGAATGTGTTTCCGCTGGACCGCACTGGTGCAGGCGCTGCTGGTTTGCCGAAAGTGATCTTCCGGCAACGACGTGCTACCGGTCATCGTGTGATGACAGGAAGCAGAATGCAAGACATCATGGTGTAGGAAATCCCGAAGGTCATTGCACTTTGGAGCAACTCGCGGGATGTTGTTCCTGGTCAGCTCGGCAAGATGCGTCCTATGGCCGAGTGGCCTCTCGTTTGTATGCTGATACTTGGCAAAATGGTGATAGGAGGGTCCGTGTCCGAGGATGGATCGGCCGCACTGTTGAGGCGCCGGATCGGGCGCAAGCTGACCACACTCCGCAAGGAGGCCGGGCTGAGTCAGGAGAAGGCAGCCGCACTCCTTCAACGCAGCCCAGCGACGATCCACCGGATCGAGGCCGGCGACCACCGGATCAAGTTCCGCGACATCGAGGTCAAGGCGATGTGCGACCTCTACCAGGCCAGCCCCGAAGACCGCTCTGAACTGCTTGCACTCACCGCCGAAACCCGCACCAGCGGCGCGAGCGCCTGGTGGCACGACTACACAAACACCAGCCTGCCGAGCTGGTTCGGTCTCTTCGTACGGCTCGAAAACAGCGCCGAGCGCATCCGAAAGTACGAACCGGAGTCGGTGCCCGGACTACTCCAGACCCGCGAGTACGCCCGAGAGGTGACGGGCGTGCCGCAGGGTCTCATCGACGCGCAAGAGGTGGACCGCCAGGTCGACTTCCGCATGGAACGCCAACGCCTGCTGGCCAACCCCCGCCCTCCACACCTCTCGGTTGTCCTGAGCGAGGCAGTCCTGCGTCGAGCCGTTGGCGGCCCCAAGATCATGGCTGCTCAGCTCCAGCACCTGCTCGACGTGACCCAGTCGCCCAGCGTGTCGCTCAGGGTTCTCCCGTTCGAGGCGGGCGTGCACGGTGGCATGACCTCGGCGTTTACCATCCTGGAGTTCCCGGCCCTGCCGGGCAGCTCGGAACCGTTGGAGCCACCGCTGGTCTACGTCGACAGCCTCACCGGCGCGCTCTACCTGAATAAGCCAACCGAGGTCGCGGCCTACGACCTGGCCTGGAACGACGTGACCTCACGAGCACTCGACGAGCAGTCGTCGAGGACGTTCATCACTGCAACGATGGAGGCATTTACCCGTGGCTGATATGACGACGGCCCGCTGGCGCAAGAGCAGTCGTAGCGGCAACCAGGGAGACTGCGTCGAGGTCGCCGACACACTGCCGGGCGGCGTCGGCGTGCGCGACAGCAAGGACCCGACCGGGCCGGTGCTGATCTTCCCAAGGGCTGCGTGGAGCGCCTTCACCGAAGGGCTCCGAACCAACGCTTGGTAACAGTCGGAAGCCACGGTCTCAGCGCCGAGCCTGGTCTGCCGGCAACTACCTCTAGCTGGACGTGATCCCTCAGCTCGACAGCTGGCCCTCAGGCGCAGAATCAAGTCGAGGAGCGGCCCGAAGGTGTTCTTTCGGGCCGCTCTGCCGCCGGCCATCGACACCTGAGACACGCCGATGCGGCTGTGTCGGTCGATGCCGAAACGGCAGGGCCATTAGGGTGAAGGCTATGGCCGCCCGGCGTGGATCCGCTGTCCGCTCGACTGCAACGCGGAAGGCGAGGGAGCCCCGAAGCCCGGTGCCGCCGGCCGAGGTGACGCTGTTTGAGGGTGCCGAGCTGGAGCCGGAGTCGGAGCTGGAGGCTCTGGCTTTCTACAGCTCGAATCTGGTCGATCAGGATGCGTCGTCCGTGACGTTCACGCAGTGTCGGCTCCGAGGCGCGGATCTGTCCGCGTCCCGGCTGGACCAGGTGACGCTGACCGATTGCTTGGTGACCGATTCCAGCCTGGCGAATGTGCGCGCTGATGGTGGCAGCATGACGCGGGTCCGTTTGGCGCAGTGCCGGATGACGGGTGTGACCTGGGCCGATGGTGTGTTGCGGGACGTCGCGGTGACGGAATGTCGTGCGGATCTGTCGGCGTGGCGGATGACCACGTTCGACGCGGTGACATTCGTGGGATGCAACCTTCACAGCGCTGACTTCACCAACGCGGACCTGCGGGGGGTCGTGTTCCGGGATTGCGACTTGACCAGTGCGGTGTTCCACCATGCCTCCATGGAGGGCACCCGCTTTCGTGGCTGCAACCTGGCCGGCGTCGGCGACCTCACCAGCTGGAAAGGCGCTGTCGTTCATCACACGGATTTGATCAGCTTGTCCTACGGTCTCGCGCAGGCGGCGGGAATTCGGGTTGAGGATGAGGACTCGTGAGGACGGGGCGGCGTGCGTCAGAGTCGCGGCGGCCCGTCACCAGCGCTGACTGGCCATCACCGGAATTGGATTCAGGGGGGTCGCCGCGGTTTGTGGGCCTGCGGTATGAGCGGGCCGCGATCCGCGAGGTGGACCTGTGTGAGGCGACGCTGGAGGGGTGTGTCTTCGAGGCGTGCACGTTCAGTGCGGTCCGTTTCAACTGTGCGACGCTGGCCGGCTGCAGCTTCATGGAGTGCCGGTTCGCCGGCTGCACCTGGTGGGACGCCTCGCTGACGGACTGCACCGTGACCGCGTCGGTGTTCGACCGGTGTGACCTGTCGGGCCTGGAGGTCGAGGGTGGCGACTGGTCGGACGTCGAAATGTTGGGCGCCGACCTGAGCACCGCCGAGTTCGCCCGGGTGCGGATGCGTGGGGCGAACCTCAGTGGTGCGCGGTGTCAGGGGACCGTCCTGCGTGATGTGGACCTGTCGGGTGCGAGCCTGCGGGAGGCCGATTTCACCCGCGCCGACCTGCGCGGAAGTGTCCTGACAGCGTTCGATCCCCGCGATGTGGAGCTACGCGACGCGATCATCACCGCCGATCAGGCCGTGGACATCGCGATGAGCCTCAGCATGTCGGTGCGGGCTTCGTGACCAGGTAGGGCCCGAGCTGGAGGTAGGCCAGGTCGGAGCGCAGAAGCACGTTGACGGCGTCGGCGGCGGTGCGCGCGATCGGGTGGCCGTGCAGGTTCAGCGAGGTGTTGAGCAGCACAGCGTGGCCGGTGCGGGCGTGGTAGGCGTGCAGGATCGCGGCGAGTCCGGTGCGGCTGTCGTCGTCGATGATCTGTGGTCGGCAGCTCAGGTCGGCCGGGTGGATGGCGGCGATCATGGCGGTTGCGGCGTCGGGTTGGGTGTCGAAGCCGAGCATCATGTATGGGCTGCGCAGCCGGCGGGGGTTGCGGATGTAGCGGTGTTGGTGACTGGCGAGCATCGCGGGCGCGAACGGCATCCAGAAGTCTCGCTGTTTGATGAGCCGGTTCAGCCGCCGTGGCACGTCGGCGTCGGACGGGTTCGCGAGGATGGAGCGGTTGCCGAGGGCGCGGGCACCGTACTCCATGCGGCCGGCGCAGCGGGCGACGATTTCCCCGTCGGCCAGTAGCCCGGCTGCGACGTCGTCGATGCGGTCGGGCTCGCGCAGGTGAAGGCCGGTGCCGGCGACCGCTTGGCGGGCGTCGGCGGGGGTGATGTCGTCGCCGAGGTAGCAGTCGGCCAGCGGCTCGACGTTCTGGTGGCCCTGGGTGGCGGCAAGGTGGTGGTAGAGGGCGCCCAGCGGGAGGCTTTCGTCGCCGCAGGAGGGGAACGCGGCGAAGGTGTCCACGCAGTCCAGGTCGGCGATGCGCTGGTTGACCTTGATGTTCATGAACACGCCGCCGCCGGCGAGGATGTCACGGATGCCGGTGGCGGTGACGGCGGCGCGTGCCCAGCGGGTGAGCAGGTCTTCGGTGAACAGTTGCAGGCCGGCGAAGAGGTCGTCGAAGCGCCGGCCACGTAGCCGGCGCTCGATGTCGGGCCAGGCGCGTTCGATGCTGAGCGCGGTGGTTCGGCGCAGCCGCAGCCCGCTGGCGTCGAGGCCGAGGTGCTCGTGCAGGATGTCGGCGACCTGCCGGGCCCGGTCGGGACGGGCGTAGGGGGCCATCCCCATGAGCTTGTACTCGTCTTCGTGTGGGGTGAACCCGGCAGAGTGGGTGAACCAGAACCACAGTAGGCCGATGGAGTCGCGCATGTCGGTGCGGGCGATCTCGGTGCGGTGCCCGGCCGTCCAGGTCGAGACGGTCGCGCAGGCGCCGTCCCCGAATCCATCGCAGGTCAGCACAAGGTAGGGGCGGTCGTGGTCGATCCGCAGCCCGTAGTACGCGGCGGCGGCGTGCGTGGTGTGGTGGTCGACGTAGGTGACCCGGGCGGCGGTGATGCCGCCCTGGCGCAGCATGGCGGTCACCCGTTGCGGCAGCGCGCCGGGTGCCGCGGCCACCAGCGCCGCCTCCGCGTCCGCCAGGGCCGGCTGCTGGTGGAAGCCGGCGAGCCGGGACAGCCATTCCTCTCGGGGGCAATGGTCCACGGGCCCGGAGCGGCTGCCGTAGACGACCTCGGCGACGTCGCCGGGATCGGCGCCGACCGCGTGCAGGCAGGCGGCGACGGCCTGGTGCGGGAAGCCCATGTAGCCCTTGATCCCGGTCAGCCGTTCCTCTTGCACGCAGTGCGCGAGATGGCCGTCGACGGCGATGGCGGCGGTGGCGTTGGCTCCGCTGTGGATGCCGAGCAGCAGATCACCCATGGCAGGCGGCCTCCCGATTGGTGACGGTGCCGGTGAGCCAGTCCCACTCAGCGATCTTGAGCTCGGCGAGCCGGTCCAGGCTGCCAGGATCGGCTTCGTGCAGGCCGGCGAGCACCGGCACCGCCGTAGTGGCGAACCAGTCGGTCAGTGCGTCGGCCACGGCGGCGGCGGCCGGATCCGCGATCGTGAACCCCCGGTGGAACGGCGCGGTGATGAGCAGCCTGTCGGCGGCGATCTGCCGCTCGATGACCGTGCCTGGAATGACCTCCAGCCGGCTGCGGGCCATGAACTGCGGGACCCGGTGGCGCCCGAAGCAATCCAGGGCAGCCAGCTCGGCTCGGAGCCCGTCGAGGGTCTGCCAGGGATGCCACAGGATGTAGCTGGCCACCGTCGTCACCCCGACGGCATCGGCGGCGGCCACCACCTCCCGCAGGTGCGCGAGATCCTGACGTTTGCCGTAGACCCGGTGCAGAGTGTCCGGGTTGAACGACTCCACGCCGATGAGAATGCTGCGCACCCCGGCCTCGGCCAGGACGCCGACCGTGGCCGCGTCGAGGGTTTCCGCGCGCACGCTGATCGCGAGCGTGAGCGTGCCGGCAAGACCCGCCGCCCGCAGGCCGTCGCGCAACTCGACAGCCCGGCGGGCGCACTCGCGGCAGGTGCCACCGAAGTCAGAGTCACTGAACGCGAAGGCCGTCGCCCCGGTCATCTGGTGCAGGTGGACGATGTCGGCCACCACCGGGGCCATCGGCATGTCCCGCCAGCCGCCGCCGGGCAGGTCGGCGTTGTAGGCGCAGAACGTGCAGCGGGATCGGCAGCCTCGGCTGGCTGCCACCGACACCACCGCGTCGGCGCCGTACGGCAGATCCTCGGCGGTGAGCGACCGCAGCGACGTGTGGACCACCAAGATCTCCCGCAGGTGCACGAGGAGATCCGCGACGAACGGGCTGGGCGCCACGGTGGCCGGACCTGCGACGACGTGGTCCACCGCCCCGTGCGCCATCAGCTCCCCTGCGGCGGACACCGCCAGGGGACCGAAGCCGATGACGGTCAACCGGGGGTGCCGCAGCCGTGCGGCCACCAGCTCGTCGGCGATGCGGTGCAGCCGGGGCCCGTACGCATCGCTGGTGAACAGGTGCACCACGAGCACGTCGAACCCTGTGATGCCGGCGGCATCAGCGAGAGTGTCGGCCAGCGTCGAGGCCGGACGCCCTCGGTAGTAGGCGTCCAGCAGGACGCTGTCGTAGCCGGCCGTGCGCAGGGACGCCTGCACCGCGAGGGCGTCCCCGTCGACGTGGCGCTGCTTGAACCCGGACTCGTACAGTGCCGGCGCCCACACCAACACCCGCCGGCCCGCGTCGTTCACCGCAGGCATGGCACCTCGCATCGCCGGCACGGGGTTGTCGACTCGCCGCGGAACTGGTCCAGCACGCCCGAGCCAAACCACATCGCGTCCAGGTCGTCGGTGAGGAGATTGCCGACCCGCAGGGACAGGTTCTCCACCCCGAAGATGCACGGGTAGATGTCACCGCGCTGGTCGACGGCGAAGCCGATGCTGCCGCTGCCGCACCCCTGCGCCGGGTTGATTGTCTCGATTTCCACGCCGTGGACCCGGGACAGGCGCTCGCACTCGGGCAGCAGCACCCCCAGGATCGTGCTGTCGTCCAACGTCACCGCTGGGTTGGACCGCCCGACAGGCTTCTGCGGGAAGAACTTGAACCGGCGTACGCCGAGCCCCAGCCCAACCTGGACGACCTGTTCCAGCTCGCGCAGGTTCATGCGGTTGACCACGGTGTTGATGACGACCTCGGCGAACTCGCCGATCGCGCGGATACCCGCCAGGGTCTTGGGCCAAGAGCCGGGCGCACCCCGGATCAACTCGTGCGTGGCGGCCTGGCCGCCGTCCAGCGACACCTGCACCGGCGAAACACCCAGCTCGCGCAGCCGCTCCAACCTGCCCGCGTGGAGCACCGTGGCGTTGGTCGACACCCCGAAGCCCAACCCACGGCCGACGATGTCAGCCGCCAACTCGAAGAACCCCGGCAGGAGCAGGCTCTCCCCGCCGGTGATGTAGATGTCCGGCACGCCGTAGTCGTCGAGCCGGCGGATGATCTCGTGCCACTGGTCCAGGGACAGCAGGAACCGATCCGCTCTCGGGCCACCGGAGCAGTAGCAGGTGATGCACCGCTGGTTGCAAACCGTGAACGGCTGCAGGTGCACCCAGAACGGCTTGAGCACCGCCGCCCGGGGCCGCGCCGCCTCGGCCTCGTCCGCGACCGCATGGACACGCGCGTCGGTCACCGGCTCGGCGACCGGGCCGTCAGCCGCCGCGAGCACACCCGCGGAGTGCAGGTCACCGACAACGGTGATCCAGTGGGCCTGGTCGAGGCCGAAACGGTCACCGAGGGCGGTCTGCGCCAGCGGCGGGAACTGCGGGGCCAGCGGCTCGCGGGCCAGCAGCGTGACCATGGCCGCCGCGCTCGGCAACTCCACGAAGCGGCGGGGCTGGGTGGTGGTCCATGCGAGGGCGCCGAAGTGCTCGTGACGAAACCGCATGTCCTCCGCAATCCGCAATGCGGGGGGAAGTGACGTCAAGGGTGCCTCCCAGAATGGAGGGCTGCCGGCCTGCGGCGGGGTCCGCGAGCCGGCAGCCGTCTCGATCCGCTCCGGTCAGGAACGGTGCCGGTCTACTTCGCCGACCTCGCGGTGGGGATGTCACCGCCGCCCTGGGCGATGGTGCCGGTGTAGGTCTTGCAGCCCAGCGCGAGCGTCGCCTCCGCGACGCTGGAGAACGCGCGGACCTTGTCGGACGGGCCGGCGGCCTGGCCGGCGGTGGAGGCCGTGGGGATGTTGTCGAGGGCCATGGATCTGCCTTCCTGCTCGGATTGCAAGGACAGGCTCACTACAACCCACTCGACCGAAGGTCCGTAACCCCACGCTGGGGGCACCACTACGGGGGGTCACGCGGAGGTCCGTTGGGCGATATATTCCATCGACCGACCTGCGCGTCCCTGAGGAGTCGTGTGGAGCCAGTTCGCGTGTTACCTCGCCGGCTGCTCCGCGACCCGGTCGTGGTGCACGCCCTGCGTACCCGCACCTTCAGCACCGTCTTCGCTGCCGCGAAGGCGGCAGGGCTGAGCTACAACGCCATTGCCGCCGCCACCGGACTCAAGGCCGAACGGATCAGCCTGGTTGCGCGGGGCGAAGCGCGGATCACCGGCATCGACACCATCGAACGCATCGCCGACGGACTGCGCATCCCCGGTGCCATGCTGGGCCTGACCGCGCGATCCTGGGAGAACGACACCGCCGTCGAGCCGCAACCCGCGAGGGAGGATGAATCCATGCATCGACGAAACCTATTGCGAACCACCCTTGCGGCAGGCCTGACCGCCACCCCGCTCAACCACCTCGCCGACGTGCTGGCCAAAGCCGACAACGCCCTAACAGCCAGCGGCCCAGCCGACCTCGCACACCTCGAAGCAGCGACCGAACAGCACAGCTATGGCTACGGCGGCCGAGCGCCCACCGACGTCCTGGCTGACCTGATCGCCGACTTCGCCGACGTCGTCCCCCTGCTACAGCGCCCCCAACCGGCGTCCACCCGCATCGCGCTGACCCGGATCATGGGGCAACTCGGCGGCATGGCCGCCGTCGTCCTCCACGACCTCGGCAACCGACGGGAAGCATTCAGCTGGTTCTCCATCGCCGCACGCTCCGCCGAAGAAGCCAGCGACCGATCACTGCACGCCTGGATCCTCGCCCGCAAGGCGATGGTGCCTCTGAACTTCGGCGCTCCCCAAGCGGCAGCGGAACTCGCCGAGCAAGCCAGACAGATAGCCGGAACAGCACCCACCGCAGCCGCCACCCTCGCCGCCGCCGTCACCGGCCGCGCGCACGCCCTGGCCGGTCGCCGCAACGAAGCCGCCGCAGCTCTACGCGCAGCCGACCGCCTCGCCGACGCGCTTCCCGAGACCGAACGTGCCGACACCTGGTTCGGCCACTGCGAACAGAAGCACCACGTCCACCTCTCTCACGCACTGACCGCCCTCGGCGAAACCCGCCGTGCCCGGGAAAGCCAGGACCACGCCCTTGCCCTGTCCGCCCCCACCAGCACACTCACCCGCACCCTGCTACACCTTGACGCCGCAACCTGCCAACACCGCGACGGACACACCCTCGACGCCTGCCAAGCCGCCACCGCAACACTCACGAGCATCCCCGTCCGCTACCGCACCGGCCTCACCCACCGCCGCGCCGCTGACCTCTACCGCAGCATCCCCGCGAACACCCGCTCGGCACCGGCAGCGCGGGCACTCGCGGAAGTGCTGGCAGCCGAATCGCGCCCGACCAGCAACAACGCATCGCGAGCCTGGTAGAAGCGATCGTCCGGGACCCTATGACCGCTACGGCCACACGCCAACGACCTCGCCCGGGTGGCCATCCGATACGCGCTCACCACCGCACCGGCCGCCATCGCCCTCATCGGTTTCGCAGTGCGGCGCAGATCGCCGCGACCGCCCACCCCGTACCCCCGTTGACACCCGAAGAGGTCACGGATCTGACCGCCGTCGGCACCCGCATCCGAGCCACCCTCGACGAGGTGTTCCCCGCCCCACAACCGACTCTCAACTCGATTGGAAAGCTCCCGTGACCGAACCCGCACCACACCGCATGCCGGTCGACGTCCTCGTCCTCCTGTAACGCCCGACGGCAGGATCCTGCTGACCGAGCGGGCCGGCGGCGTCTACCTGGCCGGCATGTGGGCCGTGGTGGCATCCCCTCATCGACACCTCCGCGTACCGCCATCATGGACAGCAGGCTGGGATCGGTGACGCGCGGCCGGCGGCAAGGCCGTGCACGGAACTTGAGGAACGGTCGCGGAGAATCGGGCGGCAGCCGGGCATCGGCTGCGATATCCTATCCGGCTCGGCATGAGGTCCGGGCGTGGCGTACGCCATCGACGACTCGTAGACCAGGCCGATATGCAAATCCTTTCCCTGGCTCAGTTACGCGATACCGACGAACGTAGCCAGCGTTTTACCCCGCTGGGTCTCGGCCTAGATCGCATGCTGACTCCGGAGTCCGCCGCCGCCTACCAACAGGAAACGGTTGCCCAGATTGACCTGGCGGACGCCGTGGCACAGGGCACGCGCGATGCCTTCGAACGACTGCGCAACGTCCACGCGTACGGGGTGCTGTGCTACGAGATTTACACTCTGGTCAACGACCACGCGCTGCTGGTCATCGAGCAGGCTCTGCGGGATCGGTTCATCGACTTCCATGACGGCTCATGCACCTTCGTGGGCCGCGATGGCCGCGAGAATACGATCGCCATCGGTGGGTACGAAGACGTATCCAAGGCGGCCAGGCGCTTCTCCCCGGCCCGCCGTTACCGGCTGCGTGTAGGGTGCGGTCCAGCAACCGTCGAGTTCAACGGCATGCTCGATGGCTTGCGCAAATGGGCACGGGCCGCTGGACTGCTTCGCGGGCAACGCAATCGCCACATCGAGCAACTGCTCGCGAAGCTACGCAACTCCGTCGCCCACCCCTCGTCGACGCACCTGCTTACTCCAGTCGACTGCGCGATGACGTTGCGCGACCTGGCCGAGTTCATCAACCAGCTTTGGGGAGTACCCACCCCGGGCGGCCGTCTCTACCCCGCGCCGGCCGAGCGCGACGTGCTGTTCATAGGCTGGAACGCCAACGGCAGGATGACCCTCGCTCCAGCCGATCACCTCACCGTCGACCTGGTTTCTCTCGACGACATCGAACAGTGCGCGATCGTCCGCGGCTTCTTCAATCCGGGAACCCGCCTGGAGGACCCCGACCTCCACTACTTCAACAGTCGATACGAGAACACCCGACTACCTACGGAGTATCTGTGGGGCCCTGGCCTCCCCACCGAAGCCGCCGCCTGGCTCACCACCACCCGCCCGACACGGGACTCTGTGGACCTACTTGACCAGGTCTTCGCTATCCGACACGACGGCGACCGCGTGTACCGACCCATGAAGCCCGGTGTGGTCGCGTTGCTCGACCCAGCCGACCAGACCGGCCATTGGTACCTCGTCCAAGCTGATTTCCCTCAGGATGCCTTCGTCCACATCCGGCAGCTCTTGGCAGCCGAGCCGGGGTGCAGCCAACCCGGTGAATGCACGGCATGCCCAGTCGAGATCCTCGACCAAGGCACCGTCGCGGAACTCGTCGGGCGCGGCCATCTCGCCCCCACAAGCACCGCGCTGCCTCCGTTCTTCTGCCTTCGCGACGACATTCCGTCCTGGCAACCAGCGCCACAAGCACCAACCGCGCGCCGACGCCACGTGGCACGAGCAACCGCCGCCGTATTGGCACCGGATAACTCTGCGTAGTGATCGGATCGCGACGAAAGTGAGCGTGCCATCTTGCTGGGGCATGCTGCGATCAGGCTCGCTGTGCATGGTTTTCCTTCTCTGCCCGCCGAGCTATCGCGCTCGCGCCTCGTACGCACGACGTTTCCCGGGGCGTTAGTCGTTCAGAGCGTTTCGGAACCGCCATGCCTCCAGCAAGCCCAATCGTGACTGTTCGATCCAGGTACGATGGTTGACCGCGAGCGTGGAGCCGACCTTGTTGCTGTACGTGGATCGCGTCGCCCTGACGAACGCACGCACCAGAGAAGGTCGAAGAGGCACCCAATCGACTGCGGCGTGTTCGTAGCCGCTATGAGCGGCACGCACCCGAATACGCGCCTCCTCGTTGGAGATCTTCAGCGCCCGAGGCGCTCGCCCGTCAGGGCGGCACGCTGATCGTCTAGAAATCGGGTGTCCGGCTTGATGCGCCTGGTGTGGAGGCGCCCGTCAGGAGCTGCAGGTGTTGAGCAGGCTTTGCAGGGCGGACTTCTCCGAGGATTGCAGGCTCAGCCCCCAGCTGTACTTCACGGTGATCCACACCTTGCTGTAGGTGCACCGGTACGACGACAAGGGAGGCTGCCAGGTGGACGGGTCCTGATCGCCCTTGGCCTGGTTGACGTTGTCCGTCACGGCGATCAGCTGTGGGCGGGTCAGGTCGTTAGCGAAGCTCTGGCGGCGACTGGTGGTCCAGCTACTGGCGCCGGACCGCCACGCCTCCGCAAGCGGCACCACGTGGTCGATGTCGACGTCGGCTGCCGCATACCAGGTGGCGCCGTCGTAGGGGCTGTACCAGCGGCCGGACACCGCGGCGCAGTTGCTGTCGACCACCACGGACGTGCCGTCACGCTTAAGCACCGTCTCCCGGGTGTTGCAGGTGCCGCTGATTGTGATCCAGTGCGGGAACAGATCCCGGGAGTACCCCGTCATCGAACCTTCGGTCCTGACCGTCAGGGCGTTGAGCTGCGACTGGGCGGTCGACTTGGACGGGATGCCAGGCGGTGTGGCCATGGCAGGCTGGTGCTCGACCGCCACCAGGCCGAGGCCAGCGGTGACGGCAGCCGCCACCGCGGCCAGGCGCCGATGCCAGACGGAGTGGAACGGGATGGCTCGGCGTACTCGCATGGGGGCCTCCGAGGATCTGGGGGAACAGTGACCATCCCGAACGATGATGTCTATCGATGGCAATCTTCGTGAAGGGGCAGAGGCGGATGAGAGAAATTTGCTCGTCATGCCTGGCGGGTGTACAAAAATCATCGAAGAGCATGACAACGTTCCGGGCTTCCGGAAGCACGACGTGCGAATCGACTGCGCCAAGTGCTGCGCGGAGTGGCGCTTTGTCGGCGGCAGGCCTGCGCGGGATTGGTGCCTTATGCCCGTGGCCGTGAGCGCCACGATCGGACAGGCGACGCGGGGGCACATGCCGCACCGGGCCAATCCGGTCCGGTGCGGCATGCGTGAGAAACAACGACGACGATTGGGCGGACGGCCCGGACGAGGACGGCCTGTCCGAAGCGAATCAAGCGTGCCGCCCCATGCGGGCCGGGCATGTACTGAGCTGTAGAAGGCACGACCCAGCGGTGTCCTGCAAGACTTCGCCTGAGTCATCCTCAACGCGGGGTGCGCTTGGCATCCTCACCTGCTGCGATCCGCGTCGTTGGCACCATACTTCCGCTCATCGGCAGCGGCGGATGTGCGCCGTACGGTCGGTGCGCGGGTGCTGGGTACGGCGCACCCAGTGAGGGATGGGGGCCGGTGCGGGCTGCGTTAGGCTGTGCGCTGAACCACCGATGCTGGCTGCGGGCCGGTCGGGACGAGGTCCCTACCGTGCTGAGGAGCCGACGGTGGAGTTTGAGATCCCATCGAGCCTGGACGGGCTCGACCTCGACGCCCTGAACCAGCTGGAGAACCAGGCTGTGGAGGCGTTCGACCTCCTCCGCGACGATCCGGACCTGGACGGCGCTGGCCTGGCTTGGTTGCGGGAGCTGGCTACGTTCGTCACGTCGGTACGCGCCCAACAGCAGCAAATCAAGCAGGATGCGGCGGCGGTCGCGTCGGAGCTGGACGAACTGGATGCTGCGGTTCACGGTAGCCCGGAGGGCTCGGACGAAGACGGCGGTGAAGGTGAGCCCGGAGATGGCGGCCAAGGTGAGGATGTTCCGGGCGAGGAAGTTCCGGCCGAGGTGCAGCCGGTAGCGCAGCAGCCGACGCCGGTCGTGGCGTCGCTGGCGCGACGGGCAGCGCGCCGGCAGCCGAAGCCGAAGGTGACGCAGGGTGGCCGGTCGGCGGTCATCAAGGCGGCAGCGGATGTGCCGAACGTGCCGCACGGGCACGTGTTCTCGTCGGTCGCCGAGGTTGCGGCGGCGTTCGACGACAAGTTCGCTGGGTTTCCGCGCGGCGTCGGCGGGCAGGTGCAGACGCGCATCAAGCAGAACGTCGCCCGGGTGGAGCTGCCCGTCGACCAGGCCCTCGTGGCCGGAGGCAGCGGCCTGGTCGACCTTGGATTGATCGACCTGGCGGGCAGCGAGTCGCGGCTGGCTGGCGGGAACCTCGTGGCGGCGGGCGGCTGGGGTGCCCCGTCGGAGACGCTGTGGGAGCTGTGTGAAGGGCTGGAGACAACGGAGGGCATTCTCGACCTGCCCGGCATCTCGATCCCGCGCGGCGGCGGTATCAAGGTGCCAGCGAACCTGGACTTCGCGACGCTGTACTCGGCGACCGGTTTCGTGCAGACGGAGGCCGACTCGGTCGCCGGTACGGACAAGCCGAGCTATCGGGTGCCGAAGGTCGACTTCGTCGAAACGCGCCTTGAGGTCGACGGGGTGCAGATCGAGCAGGACATTGTGCAGAACGCGGTGTGGCCGGAGCTGACCCGTGACGTGGTACGCCGCGCGATGACCGCCCACGAGCACAAGATCAACGCGCGGATGTTGCAACGGATGGCCACCGCGCCCGCGCAGTCGACGCAGTTCAGCCTTACCCTCGGCGGTGACATCGACGGTGACGAGACAACGACCGCGCTGCTCGGCGCGGCCTCGCTCGCGTCGACGGACTACCGGTACCGGTACCGGATGGGCCGCCGGCGGCTGCTGGAGTGTGTTGCGCCGATCTGGCTGCTCGAGTGGATCCGCGCGGACATGGCCCGTCGCGCCGGGGTGAACTACTTCGACGTGACCGACGAGCAGATCACGGCGTGGTTCACACGCCGGAACCTGCGCCCCCAGTTCGTCTACGACTGGCAAGACGGCTACGTTCACGCGGGCGGCGCCGGGTTCGGTGGCACCACCCCGCCTGGCCAGTGGCCAAACAGCGTGGACCTGCTGATCTACGCGCCGGGTGCGTGGGTGAAGGGCACGAAGCCGATCATCGATTTGTCGGCGGTCTACGACAGCATGAAGCTGCGGGACAACGAGTACATCGCGCTGTTCACCGAGCAGGCGACGCTGCTGGTGAAGCGGTGCTACGTGTCCTACAAGATCACAGTGCCGCTGTGCCCGACCGGCGTCACCGGGTCAACCGTCGCGTTCGACTGCGCGGCGGCCTGAGCTACCCGTTTCGGTGGGGCCGCGTCCAGCGATGGGCGCGGCCCCCGCCCCGAGGAGGTGACGGGTGACTCAGCCCTTGGTGTACATCGACGCCCCGGCGACGGCACCGTACCGGTACGGGCTGTTCTCCGCGGCGGCTGTGGTGGATCCGGCGGACCAGCGCGAGTTCCAGGCCGGCGTGGAGTGGGAGCCACAGTGCGCCGACGTGCCGGCGCCGACGAATGCGGCGGCGGCGTCGGACCCGAACCGGGTCCCGATGGCGCTGCCGGACGGGGTGCCGATCACGCGGCCGGGGGTAATCCGGCTGTACACGGGCCTGACGGACCGGTCCGTGGCGCGGCCCGATCTGCTGGAGCGGGCGCGGCGGGCGATCGGCCTGGTGGAGCAGCAGTCGCTGGAGCACTACGCCTGGGCGGGGGGAGCCGGCAACGCCGTGCACCTGGCGGCGGCCGGCACGCCCGTCCTCGCCGGGTCTGATGTGACGCCGGTGCCGCTGGAGGAAGGCGTGGGTCGGCTGGAGGCGCATATCTCTCGCCGGGCGGGCGTGCTCGGGGTGCTGTGGGCTCCTCGGTGGACGGCCGGCTGGTGGGCGGTGAAGCAGCTGACCCGGACCGATGGTCCGCGGTTGATCGGGCCGCTGGGCAACCCGGTGGTGTTCGCGGAGACGTCCGGCGTCGGGCCCGGCGGGGTCGCGCCGGGAGCAGGTGAGGCGTGGCTGTACGCGACGGGTCCGGTGATGGTGCGACGCAGCGCGGTGTTCCTGCCGACGCTGCCGGAGGCGCTGGACCGCAAGGACAACGAGGTGTTCGCGGTCGCCGAGCGGTTCTACACGGTGGGGTGGAGCTGTGGTGTGGCGGCCGTGAAGGTGATGCTGCCGGGCGTGCCGGCATAGGAGGAGACATGGCCCTGATCTACCCGAACGACCGCGAGGACGAGCAGGTCCTCGCGCGGGCACTGCTTGACGCGGCCGGTGAGGAGCGGCACGCCGAGGTGCAGACGCGGACGGACGGCCCGCTTGGGCTGGCCTTCGAGGTGCCGGACGACCTGGCGGAGCAGGTGCTCGGCGGCGGCAGCATCCGGGTGGTGCAACCGAGCCTGCCGCCGGCTGAGGCGAACGCGCAGTCGGCTGTCGAGACGAAGGCGGAGCCGGAAGCGACGGAGCCGAAGGGCGAGCCGGCGGAGGCCGGCGAGAAGAGCACGTCGGCTGTCGCCGGGGCAGACGTGCCCGAGGTGGACGCGGAGCCGGCGGATGGTCCCTCCCAGCGATCGGTGAAGGCGTCCCGGCTGTCGCGTGCATCGCGGAGCGGTGCCGGCCGGTAGACCCACGCCTCGGGCCGCGCCGCCCCGCCTGGTCTCCTCCCCATGGACCGGGCGGGGCGGCGCTTTCGTGTGACTCGCTCCACAGCCATTACGTACAGAAAATATGTACGCAAGGAGTGTCTGATGCATACAATGAATATGTACATGACGCACTACCCCTAAAGGAGAGTTTGAGATGGAGAAGCGGGTTCAGGAGCTGCTCGTGGAGTTCGGTGTCGAGGCCGAGGGGGCTGACCGGGCCGGGCTAATTACCCAGCTGGCGGTGCGAGTAGTCGAGGCCGAGCGTGAGCTGGAGCGGAACGCCGCCGAGCTCACCGCAGCGACGGAGAACGCGGTGGCCGCCGCGAAGGTGGGTGACCTGCGGACGACCGTGCGCGGTGACTTGCTGGCCGCCGTGAGCAGCAAGGCGGCGACGGTCGACGCGGCGCTTTCGAAGGTGGCCGAACGGCGGACCGCACTGGCGCTCGTCGCCGAAAGCGTGAAGGTCAACCGGGCGGGTTGAGTAAGCCGATGCGCGCCGGCCGGGGCTTCTGCGGCCGGCGCGCGCCCTATTGAGACAGGGGAGTTCATGTGGAGATCACCAAGCGGCAGATCGAAGACGTTGCTGCGGCGTACGGCCTGGAAGTCGGCGCGGACGGCAGCGACGTGTGGAACCTGGCGGCAGCGCTCGTCGAAGCAGACCAGCGGTTCATCGAGGCCCGCGAGGCCCTGCGCGTTCATCGGATCGCGACCGCGCTGACTCCGGGCCTTCTGCATGAGGCGCAAACCACCGTGCCGAGCGCCACCGGTACGGCTGCCGCTGCGCACGGTGCTGTCGGTGCCGCGTTCGACGACGCGGTTTATGCGGTTTTCGCCGCTCGCGGGGCATTGGCCGCAGCCGGTAAGGCACGGCGAGCGGCGGCGGCAGTCGCCTTGGGTGAGTCCCACATCTGCTGATGGGCCCCCGGAGCGCCCCCGCAGCCGCACGGCTGCGGGGGCGCTGCCATTCCCGCCGGCGGGAGGCCGGCGGCAGTTCACGTGGAGGACAGATGACGACAACGACGGGGGCGCGGCGCGCGAACGCCGTGTGGCCCGGCGGCCCGAGGGAGCACGCGCGGGTGATCGCAGAGGCGGTCGACCTTGCGTGGCACAGCCGGTACGGCGGCTCGCGGGTCGAGGTGCCGATGTCGGTGGTGGCCGCCCTGGCGTTGGTCGCCCGGGAAGCCGAGAACGTCGACCAGCTCGCCGCGCTGGGCGAGACAATCGAGCGCCTCGACCACGAGGGGTTCGGGCTGCTGATGCAGCGGCTGTGGTGCGAATTCGCGGTACTGCGGCCGGACCTGAACCCGCGGACGAAGCACCTGTGGTCGTGGACCGATGAGGATCAGGACGACACGGTGCTCCGGGCGGTGCAGGCGGTCGGCCAAGCGGCGTTGCGCAAGGGCCTGTTCGCGCGGTGCGGTCCGGATGCCTGGGGCGAGATGGACTTGCTGGGCATGCTGCTCCAGACGATGAAGAGCCATGGTGGGCGGAAGGGCATCGGCCAGTTCCTGACGCCAGTGGACCTGACCGCAATGATCGGCCGGATGGCGGCGCCGGAAGAGGGCGCGCGGATCCTGGAACCGTGCGCCGGCACGGGCACGATGCTGCTCGGTGCAGCGATGGGAATGCGGGAGGCTGGGCGCGACCCGACCACGTGCGAGTGGTGGGCGAACGACATCGACCCGCTGGCGGCGGCCCTGTGCGCGGTCAACCTGCACCTGTGGGGGCTGGGCTGGCGGGTGGTCGTCGGCTGCGGCGACGGGCTGCTGGACCAGTGGATGCACGAGGCCCTGGAGCACCGGCAGATCGCGATCGACGAGGTGTGGCGGGCGTGGCGGATGGCCCGGCAGATCGCGGCCGTGCGGCACCTGCTGGACCTGCCGACGCCGGAGAGCGCGTTGGAGCGGCACATGCGCAAGGCGAAGCCGAAGCCGCCGCCCCCGCCGCCACCTGTGCCGCCGGCCTCATCGACGTTCGACGCCGAGGCGGCGTACCGGCAGGGCCGACTGTTCTGACCTGCGGTTGTGTGACCTGCTACACAGCCTGTGTGTACATAAAAACTGTACGCTCAAGGCTCAGCCACATACAATGTTTATGTACACAAAGCCCAGTTCACGTGGAGGTCAACATGGGCAAGCGCACGATTCAGGCCGGCAGGCGGGCTGTCGTGGAGTGCAAGCCGTACGGCAGCTGCTACGACGATGAGGATCGCTGCATCCACTGCGGGAATCACATCGGGGACCCGGACCTACACGGGCCGGGTTGCCTGCACGGAGACGAGCCAGGCGACGAGTGTGACGCGCGGCCGACCCACGAGGAATCGGTGGGGGAGCCGGAGCGCGTCCAGGCGTACATCGAGCTGCGCGGGCATGGCGGCGTGGAACTGGTTCGCCGGGCGGTGGAGACGTTGCTGGACAACGGCTTCAACGTCGCCGGCCGGTCCGTGCAGGTCTTCCGCGCGGGTGACGGCCTGCCCGAGTGGATCGGAGTGGTGACGCTGCCCGACCGCGGCTAGTGGCTGCGTAGACGGGGCTGGGCGGGACGCCCGGCCCCGGTGCGGAGCTCCTAGATGGACTCTCGTTGTACGGCCGCTATTGACGATTGCGGCCGGACAGAGCAAGGTATCGGTTCGACCCAAGTTCACGTGGAGGTCAACGTGGGTCTGAGAGCGCTCATCGGCACCGAGGGTGCCGGCGGGTTCTACCGGGCGAGGCACGTCCAGCACGACGCCTGCCCGACGATGATCGTGCCCGCCCTGTCCGTGCTGGTGCACGACCTGATGGGGCACGACGTGCGGGCGGCCGTCGACGAGCTGCTGCGCTCCGACTGGTCGCGGCTGTACGCCGTGCCAGGCACCGGCACCGCCGGGCACCTCGTCGGCGTGCTCAGTCACGGCGGCCCGGAGCCGGAGGCCGGGCACCTCGCCACGGCCAACGCCGGCGACCGGGAGTGGGCGTACCTGTTCGGCGGTAACCGGCTGCAGGTCTACCTCGGGGTGTTTCCCGAGGTCGGGCCGAAGCGGTGGCAGCCGTGGGCGTCCTGGTCGGTGCACGAGCTGCCGACCCTGCCGCTCGACGAGGTGCTGACGGTGCAGAAGGCGGGCTATTCGACGCAGTGGCGGGCGTCCGACCGCCGCAAGTACATGGAGGCCGTGCGCGAGCACGTCAAGGAGGGAGCGCGATGAGGGCGTTGGTGGGCAGGTTCGCCCCGGGGGCCGGCTGGTACCGGGCGCGGCCCGTCGAGTTGGAGGGCCAGCCGACCTGGACGCTCCCGCAGCTGCGGGCGATGTGGGACGGCCGGTTCCAGCGGGACACGGAGCGGATGGTGACGGCGCTGCTGCGCCGGGACTGGTCGGTACTGGCGGCCACCGAGTGGCCGGCGGACGTCGTCGACGTGGGGCGGATGCGCTGGCGGTACGTGGCCGGCGTTGGCCGCGGCCTGCACGACTCGATGTGCGGCCGGGCGGTCGTCGGGCTGATGCGTAACGACGAGCGGTTTGACGACGAGTGCTGGGCGTACCTGTGGGAGCACCAGATGGAGACGCTGCACGTCTGGGCGGCGCACCACGGCCGGTGGCACCACCTGGCGACGCTGCCGGACGGCGTATGGACCGGCCTGACGCCGCAACTGGTGGTGGACGTCGAGGCCCGCTGGTGCTGGCTCGCGCGAGAGGAAAGGTGACATGAGGGGGCCGACGAAGCCACACGGGCAGCCGATCCGGGTCGACGAGTTGCAACGCCGGGACCAGGTGCTGCTGTTCGGGCGGCTGGTCGAGATCGCGGACGCCCAGATGGTGCGGGACTTCCCGCCGTGCGTCAACCTGGTCATCATCCCGATCGGTGGCGGCACGCCGAGGGAGACCCTGGTGCCCCGCGACATGCTGCTGCTGGGGATGAAGCTGCCCCGGACGCTCCAGCTGCGGTGCGCCGGCTGCCAGGCGTTGACGCCGCAGCACATCGACGTAACCGTGGGTATGTGCGAGCAGCCGCTGTGCGTCGGCTGCCGCGCTCGCCGCGCCGGGCCTGCGGGCCCGTGGCTGACCCCTACCGGGAGGCACTGATGTCGAACGACATCCTTCGGGCGCTGATGGCCGACACCGACGAGGAGCGAGAGCGGTTCGTCAACCGCGAAATCCTGCGGCACGGCGTGATGCGGGCGATCACCTGCATGCGGTCCGGTGTGGTCCTCGACGTCGACCGGGCGGTGATGGTGACAACGGTGAAGGGCGACAACCGCAGCGCCTACGTGCTCGATGGCCCTGCCTTCGACGAGGTAGAGCCGGAGCTGAGGGCAAAGGCCGCTGAGCTGAGCATGGACCTGGAGGTGATCGACGGCCGCAAGCTGTGACGGGGCCGCCGGCACCCTGCCGGCCGTTCTAGGATCGGGGCCGCACTCACGTTGGGTGCGGCCCTGTTCACTGTGGAGGGAAGGCATGGAGCCGTTGGCGCGGTTCGAGAGCCACGTCGCCGGGCGGAACGCGCGGGTCGCGATCTGGCCGGACCGGATCGAGTGGAGCCAGCCCGGCCGCACGATGGTGGCCAACGTCCTGCTGGTGATCCTCGCGGTCTACACGGTCGGGTTGGCACTGCTCGTGCCGGCATTGCGGCCCCGGTTCAAGGAGCGCAGCCGGCAGATGCTCGCCATGAAGGCCGTCCAGTCGGTGGCCGCGCAGCGGGACGGGCTGCACACCGCGGTCGCGGTGGTGGCCGGCGCGACGACGATCGCGTTCCGGGTGCCGCACGCCGACGCGCCCCGCATCGAGGCGTTGATCCGGGATCTTGTGCTCGGCTGACTCCCACCTCACCCCGACGGCTCAAGATTCCGCCGTCGTCCGTGTCGCTCGCCAGCACGATCGCGAGAAGGTCATTTAGCGATGGCATCGATCCTGGTTGGGGTAGGCGCCAGACCTCTGGCTCCAAGCTTTCTGGCCCGGCTGCGCAGCGTGGGATCCGCCGAGGCAGCCGTGGGCAGCGCGGCTACCCCGATCGCGTGCAGCTGCCTATCGCTCAGAAACGCGAAGGACGACCATCGAAAGGCCGTGACTCAGATCACAGGCTTCCGGTGAGGGGGTTCGCTTGATCGCATAGCGTGACCGGAGGGTTGCGGACGGGCAAGGTCGGACGGCCTTGCCGCTCACGGTGAGTGATCTTCATCGTCGCGGCCGCACGCCGGATCGCCGGGATATCCACTCTGGCTGAAGCGGGCCTGATCGATGGTCTGATAGGAACGACGTGCACGGAAATGGCAGTGGCTGCGGTGATTCGGCACCGCAGCCACTGATTTCCGCCGCAAGTCCAGCTCCGTCCAGAAGGAGGACCTATGCGTTTCAGAGCAAGTTTACGCGCCGTCGTGGCGATCGGTGCCCTGGGGATCGCAGCCGGCCTGTCGCCAGCCGCCGCTCACGCGGCGAAGCCCACCCCGCAGCCCGACCCGGCGGGCACCTACATCGTCTCGCCCATGAAGCGAATCGGCGTGGACAACGAGATCGCCGAGGCGAACGGCTACGAAGTTCGCCTCGACTCCAACGGTGTCGAGTACGCCGTAAAGAAGGGGGAGATCACTACCCAAAACGAGGTCGCCGGTGAATGCGGAAAGTCATGGGTGTACTTCACCGCCGTGGACACGAAGAAGCACTACTCCTCCATCTACACCGGCTACTCCATCCACGCGAACTGGCCGGGGGCGATTTTCACGAGGTGGCGCGTCGGCGTCGTCGACAACTACGGTGCGAGCACCAAGCCCTGGGATGATCCGTCCACGCCAACGCACTTCTGGGTGAAGACCCACCCCTTCACCTCAAGCGGCCCCGGCTGGGCCTACGCCGATGTCCTGCCGGGTAGCATCGCTACCCTGTCCAACGGCACCATCTGCTACTCCCATGGACCTGAGGCCAGCGCCTATCTGTAACGATCGCGCTGAGGGAGATGCCTCAGCGGTAGATGGCGTCAAGTAGAGATCGAGGGAGCCTCCAGCATGCGCGTACATGGACAGTTGGACCAGCACGATCGGGGTTGGCTGACACAGCCGACGCTCGAGGAGATCTACCGCTGGCTCGGGGTCAGGTTCGCCACGCTGGAGGCTCCGCTCTACCGCAGTCGCCTCGTGGGCCGCAGCTGGGAGACCGCTGGCGACCAAGGTGATCTCCGATACGCCGAGGTGCGGCTCGTCCACGAGTTGGACGATGACACCAGCATCGAGGTCACCACGGGAAGGGACGACACCGACGGCACCTCACTCGGCACCCGGCTACGTCAAAGCCTTACCAACTACCAGCTTGGGCAACTCGGACGGCTGGACGCGCGTCCCTGGGGCGCTGGACATCCTCCACCCGAGTTCTTCGAGCGCCTCGAAGTCGACCTTCCGCACGAGCCCGCCGGCACCCGCGCCATGCTCGTCGACGGCGAATCCAGCGACTGGATCTACCTCACCTTCCCCGACTTGACCACAGGGCAGCACCTCGTCGCCTGCGGTGGGCGAATTGGTGCGTCGTTGATCATGGTCACCGGAACGGATACCTCCGTCACAACCGCACGCCTGCGCATGTGGCCCCCGCCCGCCCTGCTGCATCCACGCTGAAGCCAAACCCCTTCCCGAATGTAGAGGCGGGCCGGGACGGTTGAAGCCGTCCAGGTGGGGCCGGATCAAACCGTCAGGATCATGCTCGGCATGCATTTTGCCGTGCAGGCGCCGCCCGCAGACGAGGCCGAGAGGGGCGCTGTGTCCCCTGGGGCCGGCGCACTCTCGGCTACGCTGGCGGGGTATTCGCCGCTGGCTGCGGGCCGGGCATGGGACTCTCCTGTCGAGGATGTGCCGATGTCCGCGGTGTGCGACACCCCCGTGAAGGGGAAGATGGTCCGGGCCACGAAGCTCGGGGTGTGCGGCGACCCGGTGCTGGGCGCCGGAGGTTGGCCAATCCACGTCACGTCGAAGGGCTTCATCAGCGTCGAGTACGCCGGTGAGGTCGACGAGGGCGAGGAGATCGAGCAGAAGGACGCCAACGGCGATCCGCTGGTGTACGAGCCGGCCCGCCGCCGGATCAAGCTGTACAACGTGACGGTCACCTGCGGGCGGGTCGACCCGGAGCTGTACACGCTGTTCACCGGTATGCCGGTGGTGCTTGACGAGGACGGCAACGCGTCCGGCCTGCGCATCACGAGCCGGCTCAACCTCGACTCGGCGGTGGCCCTGGAGCTGTGGTCGGGCACCCAGCTCAAGAAGTGCCCGCCCGGGTCGGTGCAGCGGCCCCGGTTCGGGTACTTCCTGCTGCCGCAGATCATCGACGGGATGATCGGGGACTTCACGATCGAGAACGGGGCGGCGAACTTCACGCTGACCGGCAAGGCGATCGAGAACCCGGGGTGGGGCGTCGGCCCGTACGACGTCTACCTGCGGTCGACCGGCGTCGCGCCGCTGGAAGATCCGATGGGCGATGCCGACCTGCTCCACATGGACTGGACGCGGCTGCCGCCGCCGGCGCCGACGTGCGGGGTGACCCCGCGGCCGCCGGACGGCACCGTGGCGAAGCTGGCCACCGACGCGACGAACATGACCGCGGAGTTCACCGCGACGTACGTGCCGGCCGCGCCGAACGGCACCTACACGGTGGATTGGGGCGACGGGGCGTCGACCGCCGGCCCGGCGGTGGCGGCGAAGGTGAACCACCAGTACGCGACCGCCGGGACGTACCTCATCACGGTGACGCACTCGGCGACGGGCGCGCAGCGCTTCAAGTCGTTCGTCGCGACGCCAGTCTGAGGCGGCGATGACGCAGCCGGCGCGGACCGGCCCGTGCAACTGGCCGTTGAACACGGCGGCCTGCAAGGGCTGGGACACGATCGACGAGGCGGTCAGGATGGCGGCCACGCACCTCGCCGTCGAGGTGCTGTGGGCGCTGTCCGGCCGCCGGTTCGGCCTGTGTTCGACGAGGGTGCGGCCGTGTCGCCGTCGCGACCAGGACGCCTGGTTGCGGTGGGAGCCGTGGCTGACCCTGCCGTACGGCAGCCTGGCGATCACCTGGTGCGGCTGCGCCTGGTACGGCAACTGTGGATGCGTGCCGGCAGCGTGTGAGGTGTCGCTGGCCGGCCCGGTCCACGACGTCACCCAGGTACTGGTCGACGGAGTGGTGGTGCCGGCCGACGCGTACGTGGTGCAGGACCGGCGGTGGCTGGTGCGCGTCGACGGGGACTGCTGGCCGTGGACGCAGGACCTCACGCTCTCCGACAACCAGCCGGGCACGTGGGCGATCACGTACCGGCGGGGCGTGCAGGTGCCGCTCGGGGGGCAGATCGCCGCCGGTCAGTACGCCTGCGAGGTGGCGAAAGCCCTCACGGGTGACAGCGCGTGCCGGCTGCCCCGCCGGGTGCAGTCGCTCGCGCGGCAGGGTGTGCAGGCGACGTTCATCGACCCGGCGCAGCTTGCCAAGGACGGCATGACGGGCCTGCCGGAGGTCGACCAGTGGCTGCGGGTGGTGAACCCGAACCGGCTGCCCCGTGACTCGGTGGTGTGGTCCCCGGACCTGGACCGGGGCAGGAAGAGGACGTCATGACACACCCGGAGCTGACCGTCGTCGACGACGTGGCCTGGCCAGTCGCGGTGACGCTGCGCGAACTCGTCGAGAGGGCGCTGACCGGCGCGCTCGGCGGCACGCCCGCGGTGTGCGCCGTGGTGCCCGGCCGGGATGTGGCGATCGACTCGTGCTGCGACGGGCAGGCGTGGGTGCGCATCGTGCGGACGTACCCGGTGCTGGCTGAGGAGTTCCCGAATGGGCGGGGCACGCCGCTCGACGATGGCGCCGACCTGGGCGCGTTCTGGGCGGTGGAGCTGGGTGCCGGCTCCGCTCGGTGCGCGCCGACGTTCGACGACGGCGGGAACCCGCCGAGCGCCGCCGAACTCGAGCGATCGGCGGCGGAACTGGCCGACGACGCCGGCCGGATCCGCCGGAAGGTGCTGTGCGACCTGCCGAAGGCCGAGACGGTCGAGTCGGTGTGGATCGGTGAGCAGTCCAGCGTCGGCCCGTCCGGGGGTTGTGTCGGCCAGGAGGTCCTGGTCGCGGTGATGACCAACGTGTGCGTGTGTGCGGACGAGGAGGCGTGAGCGATGCGGGACGGCCAGCTGGTGACGGTGCGGGCGTTGGCGGCGATGCCGGGCGTCACCGACGGCGAGGTGCGGCACGGCGTGGAGTGGACGCCGCGGCTGGCGACGCTGGTCGACGCCGGCCGGTACGAGGTCTTGGACGGCGGCGACGTCGACCAGCCGGAGACGGCGGCCGCCGAGCCGGCCACCGCGGTGGCCGGCGACGTCGATGGCGAGGAGCCGCCGCCGGAGAAACGTAGCCGGCGGCGCTGATGGCGGTCCGGGTTAACGCGCGGGTCGACCTGTTCGCCGGCGAGATGCGGAAGCTACTCACCGGCCCGGTCGGGCCGGTGCTGCGGTTCGTCCGGTCGGTGGCCCGGCAGGTGCGAACCCGGGCGGTGCTCAAGTGCCCGGTGGACACCGGCCGGCTCCGGTCGGCGCACCGCGAAGAGGTCGGGGTGCGCCGCGGCCAGGTGTACGGGTTCGTGGTGAACGACGTCGAGTACGCCGCGGCCGTGCATGACGGCACGGGTGCGCACGTCATCCGGCCCCGGCGGCCGGGCGGCGTGCTGCGGTTCGAGACGGGCGGCCAGGTGGTGTTCACGACGCTGGTGAACCACCCGGGCACGCGGGCGCAGCCGTGGCTGCGTGAGGCGATGGAAGAGGTAGCGGCGTCGGCGGGGTTCCGACTCGTCCGCTCGTAGGGGAGGAAGCGATGAGGGAGTTCACGACCAGCGCCAAGACGGCGGAGGCGACGAGCGACGGCAAGAAGCTGCCGGACGTCAAGTTCAAGCTGGACAAGGTGAAAATGGTCTGTCGGGCGCCGAAGGACGCGCAGTTGGCGTACCTGATGGCGGCGGCCTCGTCGAGCCGCACGGAGGCGGACCAGGTAGCGGCGGTGCTCGACTTCTTCGAGCAGGTCCTGGACCCGGGCAGCCTGCGGGTCTTCCGGAAGCGGCTGCTGGACACCGGGGACGAGTTCGACTTCTCCGACGCAATGGCGATCTTCGAGTATGTGTGTGAGGAGTGGTCCGGCCGCCCTACTGGGTCGGGCAGCGACTCCTGACCCTGGCGGTCAAGCGCTGGCCCGAGTTCCACGGGACGATGCTGCTGCGGACCGGCCGGGAACCGCTGGACCTGCCGCTGCCATCGCTGCTGGACGTGATCTACGCCTGGTGGGTGGAGGGCGGCACGGAGAAGGACGTCACCCGGTTCCGGCAGGCACTGGAGGCGCTGCCGTCCGGCGAGGAGCTGGAAGGCCGCGCCGAGTGGTCCGACGAGGAGACGGACGAGTCGTTCGCCCGGGCGCTGGGCGGGATGCAGCGCGCCGGCCGCGGATAGCAGCGGAGGGCGATCCCGAGCGGGGTCGCCCTCCGTCGTACCCGGGGGTCAGCGGAAGTCGCTGTCCCGGAAGGTGGTGCGCGGCGGCGGCAGCTCGGTCCGCTGCGTCAGTGCCGGCAGCTCCTCGCCGGCCGGCGCGCTGGCCAGCCATGGCAGGAACTGCTTGAGGAAGTTGTCCACGCTGGGCAGGGCGAGGATCCGGGTCACGGCGGCGGCCACGCCGATGATCTGCGCGACGGCGGGCACGGTGTCGATGCCGGCGGTTACGGCGACGACCGGCAGCAGCGACAGCAGCGCCACCACGGCGGCGAAGGTGGTGCGGACGGTGGCCCGCCACGGGTGGCGGGTCTGGGTGGTTTCGGTCATGGATCCCCTCCAAGTTGGATGACCTTGGCTTTGAGCTGGGCGTTCTCGACCAGCAATCGGTCACGCTCAGCGGCGACGGCTTCACGGATGCGTAGCTCGGCCCGCAGCTGGGCGACCTCGCCCTTGGTGCGGGCCAGCTCCTCCCGGAGCTGGGCGATGGTGAGGTTCGCGGCCGCCATCTGCGTCTCGGCGAGCTGGAGCTTGGTTTCTGCCCCGGCCAGCTGAGCGTCCATGCGGACCAGCAGACGCTCGGCCATCTGCGTGGACTGGTCGGCCAGCGTGATGCGCTCCTTGCGCCGGCCGAGCAGCCACGTCACGAGACGGTCGATGATGGCGCCCGCGATCGACCCGCCGCCGAGCAGCGCGACGATCAACTCGGGCTTCACCGAAGCTCCCTCAGGTGAGCGGGTTCCGGAAGGCGGCATTCCAGGTGTTGACGCCGATCAGCCCGTCCTCGCGGAGGCCCTGGTCGCCCTGGAAGGCAACGGCCAGCGCGGCGTACTCCGGGCCGTAGATGCCGTCGTTGCCGTACCGGCCGAGCCACCGCTTGCCCTTGCCGATCGACCAGCCCCGGCGGGCGAGCTGGGTGGCCCACTCCTTGAGCCAGGCCCGGTCGGTGCGGCCCCGGAAGTAGCGCTCGTACTTGCCGGACACCGAGTAGTCCGGGCCAGACGCCGGACCGAAGTACCAGCCGGCGGGCAACGGGAAGGCAATCGGCGTACCCGGAGCGGGCTTGCCGGGCGGCGGCTTCGGCGTCGGGTTCGGGGGCTGCCCAACGATGGGCAGGCCCGCCTTGAGCCACGAGTAGATCTCGTCGCCGGGGCAGGCGGTCGCCCCGCGGTCCCGGTGGCCCAGCAGGGTCAGTCGCTTGCCCTTGCGGTCGTTGGCCTCCTCGTAGAGCCACTTGAAGGCGCGGCGGGCAGCGTCGGAGACGTCCTGCCGGCCGGCCTTGTCGGAGCCGATGATGCAGACGCCGATGGCCTCGGTGTTGTGGCCGGCGCAGTGCGCGCCGATGGTCAGCCAACCCCGGCCCTCGTAGATGTCGCCGGTGATCGAGTTGATGAGGAAGTTGTAGCCGACGTCGGACCAGCCCCTGACCCGCATGTGGTAGTCCTGGATCTGGCGAGGCGTCTGGGTGGCGCTGGCAGCCGAGTAGTGGCCCATGAAGTGGGTCCGCCTCGACCAGGTGGTGGTGTCGCGGCCCTCAGGCGGTCGGGCGCCCCAACCGGCCCGGCTGATGATGTGCACTGGTTGTCCTCCCGGCAGCGTTGATCGACTGTCGGGGGACAGGTCTTTACGGTAGCGGGTGCTGGCCGGGCGAGGGGTGTCTGGTGCGAGGGCTCGCCGTATCCAAATCTATACGGTCGCAATGAGAGATAGTGACCGTATCAAACGGCTTACGCTGAGGGTGTGGCACTGGGACGTGCGTACATCGAGATTGTCGGCGATGTCAGGAAGTTCGCGCCGGATCTTCGCCGGGGCCTGACGAAGGCCCTCAAGATCGGCGCAGTCGGGACAGTCGCCGCGTCCGCGACCAGCCAACTGCTCGGCCTCGTCGGGGCGCTGTCGTCGGTCGGCGGTGCCGCGTTCGCCATCCCCGGCGCGCTCGCGGTGGGTGTGGCCGCCATCGGCGCGCTGCGAGTGGCCACCACCGGACTCGGCGACGCCTTCAAGGCAGCGGCGACCGGTGACGCCGCCGCCTTCCAAAAGGCGATCGAGAACCTGTCTCCCCAGGCGCAGCGGCTGGCCACCGAGTTCCGGGCGGTGAAGCCGGCCCTCGACGGCATCCGCTCCGCGGCGCAGGGCGCGTTCGCGGCGCCGATCGTCGGCCAAATCAGACAGACCGCCTCGGTGCTCGCCGGGCCACTGCGGTCGGGCCTGGCCGGCATCGCCGCCGAGTACGGCAGAGCGGCGCGGGAGGCGCTCACCTTCGCCCGGGACGGCACAACCGTGTCGGTGCTGCGCGGTGTGCTGATGTCCGCGCAGGGGGCAGTGGCGAACCTGACCGTCTCGCTGAAACCACTCCTGACCGGGTTCCGCGACCTGGCCGTGGTGGCGCTGCCGACGATCGGGCAGCTGTCCCTCGATGCCGGGGGAGCGGCCGCCCAGTTCGGCGAGTGGCTGTCGGCGATGGCGCAGAGCGGGGCGGCCGTCGCGTCGATCCAGACTGCGCTGGGTGTGCTGTCGCAGCTGGGGCAGATGGCGGCCAACGTCGGCGGCATCCTCAGCGAGGTCCTGAGTGCGGCGTCCGCGTCGGCCAGCGGCGGGCTGCTCGGCAGCCTGGTCGTGCTCACCGGCGCAGTCCGCGAGTTCTTCGCCTCGGCTGAGGGCGGCGCTGCCCTGACGGGGATCTTCGAGGCGCTGGGGGTCGTCGCATCGGGCCTGTCGCCGCTGCTGCTGGGCCTGTTCCGTGCCATCGGCGAAACCCTGGTGCCGGCGCTGATGCCTGTTGCTCAGGCCCTCGCACCGGCGTTGCAGGCCCTCGTCCCGGCGCTGGCCCCGATCGGCCAGGTGATCGCGTCCCTCGCGGTAGCCATCGCTCCGGTCCTGCCGGTCGTCGCCCAGCTCATCAGCATGTTGGTCGGTCCGCTGGCGCAGGCCCTGGCCGCCCTGGGGCCGCTGCTCGGCCCGATCGTGACGGCGCTCGGGCCGGTGCTGCTCCAGATCGGGCAGACGCTCACCGCGGTCCTCGCCCCGATCGCCGGGCTCCTCGCCGAGCTGTTCACGCAGCTCGGTCCGCCACTCGGCGAGATCGTCGCGGCTCTCGGCACCGCGCTCGCCCCCGTCCTGGACGCCCTTGGCCCGCTGATCGTCCAGGTGGTGCAGGCGTTGATGCCGTTGATCCCGGCGCTGGTGTCCCTGCTGCCGCCCGTGGTGGAGATCATCGTGGCGCTGACGCCGCTGATCGAACTCGTGGCGCAGCTGGCGGCCGTCGCGGTCGCCCTGGTCGCGCCGCTGCTCAAGGTCGTGGCGATGCTGGTGGCGTTCCTCGCGGCGGAGGCGGTCGCCCCGCTGGTGTCGGCGATCGCCTCCGCGCTGGCGTGGCTGCTGTCTCCGTTGTCCGGCGTCGCCGACTGGTTGGGCCGGGTCGCCGCCTGGCTGAACGCGATCGATTGGGCCGGTGTCGGGTCCGCCATCGGCGGGGCGTTCACCGCCGCCTGGAACGCGGTGGTCGGGTTCTTCCAGTCGATCGGTACGTGGTTCGCCGAGCTGCTCGGCAAGATCGGCGCGTTCCTGTCCAGCCTTCCGCAGATGCTGTGGAACCTGTTCACCGCGGCGGCGAACATGGCGTTGCAGGCCGTGGGCGTCGGCATCGGTCTGATCCTCTACTCGGTCACGATCCTGCCGGGGCAAATCATTGGGTTCCTGGCGAAACTGCCGTCGATGCTGGGCACCCTGTTCGCCGCAGCGTGGAACCTCGGCCGGCAGGTGTTCCTGGCTGGCGTCACTGCGGTGGTCGGCTTCGCGGTCGCGCTGCCCGGCCGGGTGATCTCCGGGCTGTCGAGCCTCGCGTCCCGGCTGCGGTCGACGTTCACCAGCGCGGTGACCGCCGGACGAGCAGCGGCGGTGAACGGTTTCAACAGCATCGTGTCGTTCATCGCCGGTATCCCCGGCCGGATATCCGGCTACGCCGGCCGGTTCCTGTCGGCCGGGTCGGGGCTGATCAAGAAGCTCGTTGACGGGCTGCGGAAGGTGCCGTCGCTGGGCAGCATCGCCGACGCGATCTCGGGCACCATCAAGCGGCAGCTGAACAACATCATCGGGTCGATCAACGCGGGCATCGCACGGGTCGACGCGCTGCTGCCTGGCTCCCTGCCGAGGATTCCGCACCTGGCGAACGGTGCGATCCTGCGCCGGCCGACGCTGGCCATGGTCGGTGAGGCCGGTGCCGAGGTGGTTATCCCGCTGACCCGGCCGCGCCGGGCCCGCCAGCTCGCCGAGGAGTCGGGGCTGCTGTCGCTGCTTGCCGGCGAGGCCGGCAGCGGCCGGCCGGTGGTGTTCAACCGCGGGGCGATCTCTGTGGTGTTCGAGGGTGTCGTGCCGACCGAGCAGGAGGCGTGGCGGACGGGTCGCGCGGTCGGCGACGGGGTGTGGGAGACGTTGGCCCGGCGTTCCGTGGCCACGACGGTGAGGACGATCTGATGGGCGAGTACAACCCGGACCGGCCGTATGTGCTGGGGATGCAGTGGGCGCCACTGGTGAAGGACCCGCTCGTGCTGGACACCGCCAGTGAGGTCGGATACGTGTTCCGGTCAGCGTCCACGAGGGTGGATCGGGTGTGGCTGCGGTCGACGTCGCCGCCGCCCGGCCGGCCGACGCGGAAGGAGCTGCTGGTCAACCTGTACCGGGCGGAGGTGGCGGCCGGCACCGGCCCAGTGCGGACGGTGGTCATTCCCTGCGCGTCAGGCGAGCTGCTGAACGGCGCGGAGGTGGTTGGCGCCCCGGCGTTGACGGCGGACGCGGTGGCGAACCCGTCCGACCCGCAGTACGTCACGCTGACCGGGCCGAACGCGGCCTGCCGGTTCTGGTTCCAGACGTCCTCGCCCAGGCTGCAGGCGGCCCTGCTCCGGCGGCGGATCCTCGACGTGACGGTGCTGTACGTGATGTCAGGGCCCTTCGCCGACTTCTCACCGGCGGTAACCCTCGGGCTGGAGCGGCCGTCGGCGGGTGTCAACTGGCCGATGGACGAGACGCTGACAGGGCCGACGCAGCACAGCAGCGTGGCTGAGATACGCCGGTCCCGGCTGGGGGAGCTGAACCCGTGGTGGAGCACGGCGGCGACCCCGCTGACGACGAAGTGGCGGATGCCGTACGCGTACGCGGGAGGGATGGCACCCACGTCGGGCTTGACGGCATGGGCGGCGCCGGGCGGCATGAACATCAACGTGCGGCTTCAGGTCGCCGGGTCGGTGCCGGCCGGCACGCAGTTTCAGCTGCACTACTTGGCGTTAGAGGTGACCTACGGGGTGGAAAACCGAGCCGGCGGCGGAGGGCTGGACGTCTCCGACGGCGCTGGCGGGGTGAGCGGCCCGTACTACGAGATCCCGATGCTTCAGATGGTGAACTTCGGGTGGGAAGTGTCCATCCGGGAGGGCGTCCGATACGCGGTAACCGTCGGCCAGGCGTACTCCGGGCAGCTGTCCGTGGCATCTCCCGTGCCGATCCCCGTCGACCGGCTCGGGACCGTCGCCCCGTTGCCCAGTCTGCGCGGGGTGCAGCTGCGTAAGACGATCCGCGAGGGCTCCGTACCGACCGCGGAAACCGTCAACGAGCTGCCGGCAATCGTGATGTACCGGAACGGGCCGCTGCCCCTCGCCGACAGCCGGTCGCATGCCTATCTCCAGCAAGCGATCGGCACGATGTCCAGCCGCTACGCGTCCGGGGGCCTGGTACAGCGGATCCTCGACAACGGGGCCGGCACCTACGTCTGGGTGCGGTTCTACGCCCGGCACCTGCCCGGCACGCAAAACCCGCTGGAGCTTTACCAGGCCGATCCGGCGGACCCCCTTAACAGGCTCGGTCCCCGAGCGTCCATCACGGTGGACGAGTTCGACGCTCTGCCGGAGGTGGCCGGCGGGTGGAAGGAGATCACCCTGCGGCTGGACCCGCCGCTGAAGGCCATTGGCGGCGGGGTGACCTGGTGGGCGTTCGACAGCAGCGCCGGCGACGAGGTGCCGTGGCAAATCCTCGGCGCGGACGCCGAGCCGTACCGGGGGGCAGCGTCGAGCACCATCAGCGGTACGACGTACGGCGGGTTCACGGCGTTCGCCAGGATCGACGGCGTAGACGACCCGTCAGCGGATCTGACGCTGATGCTTGCCCGGGAGATGGACGATGTGACCGGGCTGACCGTGCAGCCGGCCGTGCAGCCGCTAGCCGTCGTCGACGAGCAGTGCGCCCGGCCATCCGGCGGAGTCCCGACCGGCATCCACTACCACCAGCTGACCTGGGACGCGGTGAACAGCGATGTCGTCGCCGGGTGGGGCTCGTACGAGGTGCAGCGCCAGGACGACACAATGGACGCCGACGAGTGGGAGACAATCGCCCTGGTCGCCGCGCCGAACATCACAGCGGTGGACGACTACGAAGCGCGGGTGGGCGTCGAGACGCGGTACCGAATCCGAATGGTGCACCGCATCGGCATCGCCGGCCCCTGGTCGGAGCCCGTGACGGCGACGATCCCCGCGCCCGGCGTGACCGGGACCCGGGTCGACGTCGGTGTGCTGATCCTGACCAGCAACCACAACCCTGCCGGGAACCTGGCGTACGTCACGAACCGGGACCGCAGCGGCGGCGAGGACTTCAGCTTCCCCGAGGCGGGACAGGTCGAGCTCCAGTCGATGTACGGCCGGGACTATCAGGCGGCGTTCCGGCCGCTGGAGCGCGGCGGTGTCGAGTTCACGCGGACGCTGCTGGTCAACGCCGTCGCCGTGCCGGCGCAGACCCTGGACAAGGGGTTTCGCGACCTGCGCGATCTGGCCTGGGACACGGTTCCGTACGTATGCGTGCGCGACGAACTCGACAACCGGTGGCTGTCCACGCTGCTCGTGCCGTCCGGATCGGTGCGCCGTAACCGAAGGCGCGGGCACCTGCACCTGGCGCAGGTGACAGTGGTGGAAGCGACCGGTACGCCGGCACCAATCGGCGGGGGACCGCCGCCCTGCGAGGGCCTTCGCCCGGAGGGCACCACCGGGGCCGTGCACGCCGAGGCACAGACACCAGCCGACGTCGCCTGGAACCCGCTCGTCGTCGACGACCAGTTCGCCCGAGAGGTGCCCCCGGGCGGGTGGGGTGCGACGGATACGCCAGGCTCGCCGTGGGTGTTGACGCTGGGCCCATCAGACGAAGTGGCGGTGACCGGCGGCGTCGGCGTCATCGAACTGGCCAAGCCCTGGAACGGGAACCCGTACTTCGAGACGGACACGTCTGGCTGGACCCCGGACGGTGGAACGTTCGAACGGTCGACGGCGCAACGGCAGGAAGGAAACGCGTCGGGGCTGCTGACCCCGAGCGGCGTCGCCAGTGACGTGTTCGTCGAATGCGAGCCCGTGAGTGGAGTGGTTGAGGGCGCGACGTGGCGAATGGTGGCGTGGGTTCGGTGCGAGGTGACCCGAAACATCCACCTGTCGATCAACTGGTACGACGCGAACGGTCAGTACCTGACTACGTCCGTCAGCCCGGCGAACGCGGTCCCGGCGAACACGTGGGTGTGGCTGCCGCACACCGCGACGGCCCCCGCCGGGGCGGCGAAGGTCACCGGCGACGTGTGGCTGATGGGGACGCCATCCGCGTCACACCGGGTCTACATCGACGGGGCGGGCATCATGCCGACGCCGGTCGACAAGCGGCTGGTTACCGGCCCAGCCGTGCGGGACGTTGACGTGCTGACGCGGGTGCGGATCACCAAGCTCCCAGACACTCAGCCGATCAACGCGTACCTGCACGGTCGCTACCTCGACGGAGGAAACCTCTACGCGGCGCGCTTGGCGTTCCGGGCCGACGGCACGCTCGGCGTCGCTTTGGAGCGGCTGCACCAGGGTGGGTTCAGCACCATCGTGACCCTGACCACGGCGCACGACTGGCAAATGAATCCGGTGCCGCTGGTCGCCGGCGCCTGGTACTGGTTCCGGTTGCAGGTCCGCGGCCAGGTAGTGCGCGCCGTGGCCTGGAAGGACGAGCCGGGCAGCTACCGGCCGGCCTGGACGGTGCAGGCAAAGGACGGAACGCTGCCGGCCGCCGGCATGACCGGGGTGCGAGCCAGCATCACGTCCGGGAACCGGACGATCGGGGCTCGGGTGGAGTTCGACAGTTACCAAGTACGCGAGCCGATGGCGAACGTCGACATCCGAGTGGAGCTGCGCGTCACCGGCGACCTGTGGAGAGTGCGGGTGGATCACTACTCCAAGACGAACCCGCGGTTCAGTTCGTCTGGCTGGAACGCTCAATGGTCGGACGCGGACGCATGTTTCGAGGTGTGGGAAAAGGATGTGTTCTACAGCTGCGTGCCGATCGACCAGTTGGGGATGGTGCGCAACCAGCGGCGCTGGCTCCGGGCTGTCTACGAGCAGGACAACGGTGGCGGCTTTGGCCGGGTGACGTTCTACACGTCGCTGGACGGGATGACGTGGAGCGGTGGCACCTCGGTCCTGGGCCACCCGGAGCCGTTGGACCTGCATGCGGGCTACTTCGAGATCAGTGTGAGCGATGACGTCACGGTGTCGCGGGTGGAGGTGCGGCGCGACATCGACGGACCGCTGATTGTGGTGCCGGACTTCGAGGCGCAGCCGAAGGCCACAAAAGTGTTCGTCGACGCGCGCGGCGTGTCGTGGAAGGTGGACGGCGTTGGGATCTGCGGTGCTGCCTGACCCGCTTGACCTGATGGCCGGCGCCGGGCAGAGGTCGGTGTCGTACCGGTTCGACCTGGTTGATGGAAGGACCGAGATCCGGCGGGGCCCGTTGACGCCGCTGCGGGATACGGCGCCGAGCTTGACGCATGACCTGACGGGGATCATCACACGCCGGGTGGAGGGGTTGACCCTCGGCGTGGCAGACGCGCAGCGGCTGAACCCGCTGACCGACCGGGTGGTGATCTCGATGGTGATCGGGGGCTGGCGGCCACGGGCGTATCCGCTGGGCAGGTACATGGTGGGCGATGCCACTCAGTTGCAGACGTCGGCTGGGTCGACGGCCCCGCTGATCCTGTTCGACGAGATGTTCATCGTCGACCAGGAGCTGGAGATGGGGTTCGACGCTAACGGGCAGTTGGTGGACCAGGCGGTCCAGCGACTACTGGCGGGGCTGCCGATCGGTGAGATCCTGGTGGACTCAACCGAGTTGACGTCGGTGAGCGCCTGGTCGCCGGGCAACACCAGGGGGATGGCCCTGCGGGACCTGTCGCGGCAGGGCGGGTACTTCCTGCCGTGGTTTAACCACGCCGGTCGGCTGCGTCTGATGCGCGCGTTCGAGCCGGCCAACCAGAAACCGACGATCGACTTGGACGCGTCGCAGCGGGTGATCCGCGGTTCAGTGGCGCGCGGGTCGGATTTGCTGACCGCGCCGAACCGGTTCGTGGTAATTAGCAATGATCCGGGGGCGGGAGCCGCTCCGATCGTGGGTGTGTATGACGTGCCGGCGTCGGCGCCGCACTCGATCGCGCGGCGACGCTTTGTGCTGCCGAAGGTAGTGGAGGCGCAGCTGCCGTCGCAGGCGGCGGCGACGGCGTACGCGCGGACGCTGGGCATCCAGCAGACGGTTTACGAGTCGGTGGAGCTGAGCACCCCGGCGGATCCGCGGCACGACGGCTACGACGTGGTGCGGTGGGACGGGGTGCTGTGGCTGGAGACGGGTTGGACGATGCCGCTGGTGCCGGGCGGGGAGATGCGGCACACGCTGAGGCGGGCGTACCCGAACACGGATGGGGGTGAGCTGTGAGGGCTCCGCTGGTGGGGGTGCCGGTGAAGGCGATCGCCGAGGCGGTCCTGGATCGGGTGTTACAGATGGGCCTGACGAGCCGGCTGCGGCCGGCGACGGTGGTGGGCGCGGCGAGCGGCAGCGGCTTCCGGGTAGTGGTGGACGGGGACACCGTGCCGATGCGGGTCGGGTCGCTGGTGGGAGCATTGCCGAAGAAGTCCCGGGTGATGGTGCTGATGACGCCGCCGGCCGGCAACCACGTGGTCGGGTTCCTGGGGGTGCCGCCGCAGTCGGCGTACTTGGCCGACACGGGGGTAGTGGTTGACAAGCTGGCCCTGTTGTACGAGGCGGGCTGGGCGGCGGCCGGTAACTCGTACCGGATCGTCGGTTCGCGGATCGAGTTGAGCATCAATCTGACCCGGACAGGCGCGGCTATCACGGCGAGCGCGCTGGGCAACATCACGGACACCTTGATCGTGACCTTGTCGAATCGGGCGTTCAGGCCGTCGATCACGAAGAACTTCATGTTCCGGTCGTCGGTCACGTCTGGTGCTGCGCTGCTGTCGACGAGCGGTCAGGTGATCCTGCTGGACATGCACCCGACGTCGTCGATCTCAACGAACGACACCGTGCGGCTGAGTGTCGACTACCTTTTGCCGGTCGTGTGACGGCCCGACGAAGACAGCGCAGCCCCGGATCGCGAAATCCGGGGCTGCGCTGCGTTCACGTGGAGACACCAGCATAGCGGCGAGCTTCAGAGAGGGCAAAGCGACCGACCGGCTGTACATAAAACATTGACACCCTAGTCCCCGTTGTGTACAATGTTTATGTACGTCTTGCTCTGCTTGTAAAGGAGGAATGAATGGGAAAGCCCCTGCTCGTGGCCTGGGGTCATGAGTTCGTCGACGAGGTGCTGGATGCCCTCGGGGACGTCGAGTTGGAGGTTGTGGTTGGGAAGCCGGCCGTCGACCGGTGGCGAACTTCGCCGCTCGTGTTAGTCGACGCGCGGTGTCGGGCGTTGATGGCCGGAATGCCGGCACACCCGCGGGTGGAGGTCGTCGCGCCGGCTGAGCTGTACGGCGACCGGCTGGCTGCCGCCATCGACGCCTGGCAGGCCGATTACCCGGACGCGGCCGTCTATGCGCTGCCGCGCGCCGCGCATGGCCTCCGGGACCTCGTCGCTACGGCGGCTGCTAGTGGGGGGCCCGCCGAGGTGCGGATCGGTGTGGTCGGTGGCCACGGTGGCGCCGGGGCGACCACCCTGGCGGTGGCTCTGGCGCTGGTCGCCGCCGACGAGGGCATGCGCACGCTGCTGGTCGACGCGGTCAGGTGCGGCGGCGTTGATGATCGGCTCGGTACGCCGGTCGCGTCGCTGCGGGTTGTCGACGCGCCGGACTACCCGGCGGTCGAGGTGGAGCGGATCGCGGCCGAGGTGAAGGTCGTCGACCTGGATCGGACGCTGCATGATGCGCAGGTTGACGCGGCGCGGCTGTGCGACCTGGTGTTGCTGGTGGGCAATGTGCAGCGCAATGCGATGGCCAGCAGGCGTGTCGCAGTCCGGCTCGCCTGCGCGGGCGTGCGGTTCGGCCTGGTGCCGTCATGGCGGCACGACAACGTGGCGCTGGCGCTGACCGAGGAGTTCGCCGTGCCAGTCATGGACAAAATGCCACTGGACCCGGCCTCGATCTTCTCGGACGGTCGGGTGTACCTGATCGGACAATGCCGCCTGCTGGAAATGGCCCGCGACGTGGTGCGTCGCGGTCCCACCGTCGTCGCCCAGGTGGCGGCCTGATCGTCCCCGGCTGGTGCCGTACATTGACGTTGTATGGCGTCAGGCCGTGGGAGGAGAGGGAACGTGAAGGTGAACCAGGCGAAACTCAAAGCGGTTACGCGGCGTATCGCGGCCGACCTGATGAAGCCGGGCCCGCTGGAGCTGCCCGTTGTGGTGGGGCCCAAGGAGCTGGTGCGGATGTTCGGCGTGAAGGAGAACACGCCCTACCAGTGGCGGTCGAAGCAGATTCTCCCGAAGGAGGACGGGGGTGCCAGCAACAACCCACAGTGGAAGCTAGCCACGATCTACGCCTGGGCCGAGGAGACGGGCCGGAAGATCGTGTGGGACCCGTGGGACGTGCTCGAAGAAGACACCGAGGCGGCCTAGTAATGAGCATGTTCGGAGGGATTGCGACCGTACAGATCGGGTGTAGGGTGCCGGAAAACGCGTCGACCCCGCCAGGCGGTCATCTGGCGGGGCCGAGGAGTAACCCGGAACAGAGAACGGGTCGCACGCGCATCGTACGCCAGCTCGGGCGACGGTGCGCTGGCGGCGCTGCACAGAGAGGCCGCCTGCATGGTGGACCGGTGGACGGTCGAGCGCGCGGTGAGGCACGAGCTCTGCACGCTCGACCCTCCCGGCCGACAGCTCGTCCTGACGCTACTCACGTGGTCCGACGCGGCCACAGCGGTGATCCCCGCGCAGTTCACGCCAAGCCTGACCGACTTGCAGAAGGCGACCGGGCTCGCGCGGTCGTCGGTCGCGAAGTGGCTCAACGTCCTGGAGGGCAAGGACGGCGAGGACGGCGAGGAGCGCACGGAGAACAAGTGGGTGTGGCGCGAGCGGCCGACCGTTGCGGACGCCCGGCGCAAGAAGGCCCGGACGGTGTACCGCATGGGGGTGCCGCCGGACCTGTTGCGGAGGCTCACGGAACTGGGCGTGGTTGGTCCGCGTGCCGGACCAGCCGCGTCCGAATCTCCCCGGTCTGTTGGTCCGGGAGGCGGACCAGTGAAGGCTGGTAGTGGTCCGCGGAGCGGACTAGCTCTAGTCCGCGAGGCGGACCGAGTTGGTCCGCCAGACGGACACAAGACATACAGGGAACAAGAACCGGTTGGGCGCCGTACCGCGAGCGGCGATCACCGGTACGTCGAGGGGCCCAACGGCCGATGCGCCCAACCCGGGTGCAACCGGTCGGCCCCGCTGCACGGCCCAAGCCTGCGGGCTGTGCCCGAACAGGAGAGGAGAGTGATCGGAGAATGAGGATGCCCCTCGCGCCAGGCGACGTCGCGCAGTGCGAGACGTGCAGCGGCGAGCTGATCGCCGCCGGGGATGACTGGCGGCACAGGATGCCGGGCGGCTGCACCGAGTTCGGCACGCCGGTGATCTGCCGGCACGACGACTGCGCCATGCCGGCTGCCGTCGGAAGCCTGGTCTGCCTGGACCACGCGGGCGCTTTTTCGTCGCCCCATGGTGTACGGCTACAGTCGTCCAGCGCGACCGTATAAAGTCTATGTAGGTTCGTTCACGTGGAAAGGAACGAAGGATGAGTTCACGGTTCATGCCGGCCACCCGGAAGAAGGCGAAGGCGCGGGTCGCGCTCGCCGGGCCGAGCGGGGCGGGCAAGACCCTGACCGGCCTCAAGCTGCTGTATACGCTGACCGGCTCGAAGACGATCGGGGACGGCCTGGAGCGGATCGCGGTCGTCGACACCGAGCGGGACTCGGCCGACAAGTACGCGGTCAACCCGGAGCTGCCTGGCGTCGGCGACATGACGCCCGAGGAGGCCGGCGGCTACGGCTTCCAGAAGTTCTCCCCGGTCAAGTACGACCCGCGGCAGCTCGTTGAGCTAATCGATGAGGCGGCGCTGGCCGGCTTCACCGGCTTCATGCTCGACTCGGCGTCGCACTACTGGTTCGGGCCGGGCGGCATCCTGGAGCTGGTCGACCTGTTCGCCCGCAACCATGGCGGCAGGTCGATGGACGGCTGGAAGGACGTGCGCCCAATCGAGCGGGCGTACATCGAGGCCCTGATGAGCTTCCCGGGGCACGTCGTGGTGTGCCTGCGGTCGAAGCAGAAGTACGAAATCACCGAGGGCAGCGACGGCAAGAAGCAGGTGTCCAAGCTGGGCATGCAGCCCGACCAGCGCGACGGCTTGGAGTTCGAGTTCGACATGGTGGGCGACCTCGACCAGGACCACTACCTGCGGGTGACCAAGAGCCGGTGCGATGCCCTGGCCGACCAGGTGATCCACAAGCCGGGCGCGGAGCTGGGCCACCAGCTGCTCGACTGGCTGGAGAACGGCGAGCCGCCGAAGGCCCCGGACTGGCCGAAGGCGCTCGCGGCGTGCGCCTCGCGGGAGGACCTGGCCGTGCTGTGGCAGCGGGCGCAGCGCCTCGGCATGACGCAGAAGCTGCGGCCCGCCTTCAACGAGCGGGGCGCGGAGATCGCGGCGGCGCGGAACGCGCCGCAGGTCCCGGGCGCGCAGCTCGACGGCGCGCTGACCGAGACGGCACGGGCTTCCGATCCTGACGCCTCGGAGGAATCCAGCGCGCAGCAGGCCCGCGACGTCGGGCGAATGGCCCAGGGTAACGGCCGGCAGACCGAGGCGGCAGGAGCGGGCCGATGACCGTGCAGCAGGCGGTGATGCGAGCGGCGGTGCTCAAGGCCCTGATGGACGAAGTGAAGAAGGTCTACGACGCGGCCCGGGCCGAGGCTGATGGTCGTCTGGTCGAGCTGAACGGCGCGCTCGGCGTGAAGACGATAGAGGTGAAGCTGCCGGGCCACGACGAGCCGGTGGCGCAGGTGACGCTCTCCGAGCCGAAGGCGGGCTTCGTGGTCGACGAGGCCGGGTTCCTGGACTGGTGCAAGCAGAAGCACCCGACTGAGGTGCAGACGGTTGTCGCGGAGCCGGTCGAGCAGGTGCGGCCCGGGTGGCGGAAGGCGCTGCTCGCCCGGATGCGGGTCGAGCCGGACGGCACGGTGGTCGACGGCGAGACGGGCCGGATCCTGGAGTTCGTCCGGGTCGCGGAGCCGCCGCCGCCGTCGACGACGCTGACCTTCAAGAAGGGCGGCCGTGAGGAGGTGGCGGCGGCGTACCGGGATGGCCGGCTGTCGCTGCCCGAGCTGCTGGCGCTGCCGGCGAGCCCGCAGGAGTGAGCGGGTGCGGGGCCGGGTGAAGGGCGACCTTCGACCGGCCCCGCTCCACATCGGAGCCGCAAGGAAGTGAGCGGTGGCGATCGACGCGAGGCTCGTGCGTGACGGCGTGGTCGACGTCAAGGCGTTTACCGCAGCCGCCGAGGCCGGCCCGGTGGGCGTGTGTGACGGCTGCGGAGGGCTGCTCGACGGGTCGACGCATGACGGCGGCGGCCTGGTGTGGTTGACGACTAGGTGCCGGGCGTGCGGCGCGGAGCGCACCGCGCCGGGCGGCCGGTACCGGCCCCGCCCGGCCGACCGGCGGCCGACGCCGCCGGCGTGGGTGCTGGAGGCGTCGGCCGAGCTGGACGCGCGCCGGCTGGGGGAGCGGTGGCCGGCATAGCAGATCCTGTGTGACCTGCTACACGGACACATCGTACATAAAACCTGTACGCAAGAGTGCTGTCTGCATACAATGACTATGTACACACCGCCCCCATTCCCTGTGTGAAGGAGTGAGCAAGATGCTGAGCTACGAGGAGATCCTGGAGCGCGCCCTGCTGGTCGCCGCCGAGGAGCTGGCGCTGGAGCAGGCCGCCGAAACGATCGGCGAGCAGCCGCTGACCGACGACGACCGCGAGCCGGTCGAGGTCCGCGAGGTCCAGACGCTGGCCGACGCGGGCTTCATGACGCTCCACAACGGCGTCGTGATCCGGCTGACCGACGGCCGCGAGTACACCCTGACCCTCAACCGCTACCGCTGACCGAGCCGGCGGGCGCGCCT
>NZ_SMJY01000250.1:0-7620 GCF_004348355.1 Micromonospora sp. KC721
CACTCACCCAGGTCGCCGCGTCACGCCGATCTATCTACCGGACCGACGGCCGATGATCCAGGAGACACGACCTGCGAGGAGAAGAAGGGCGAGCAGGGACACGCCGGCCACGAGGAGCAGAAGGCCGGTACGACGGCCGGACCCGGAAGATGACCACCCGCTGTCGCCGCCGGTCCGGCTCTTGTCCGACGTCTCAGCCACCGTGCCGGTGATCCAGGCATGGAGATTGTCGGTGCGGGTGCTGAAGTCGGGACCGTGGTGGGGACAGGGTGGTCCAGTGCTGACCAAGGCCGCCAGCTCTGGTGTCCCGCCAGGTCGATCGCGGAAATACGGTCCGCCGGAGTCGTGTGGGCACGGGCTGGTGTCCTGGCGCGGGGCCTGGCCCGACGTCTCGATCAGGATGTCGCCGATCGCGACGACGATGAACTCGCCGGTCTGCAACCGGGTCGTGGGGACGGCAGGGCCGCCGTCGGTGGACAGGCCGTAGCCCGTCAACCGAAGTGTCTCGCCCACCGCCGGAGGCCTGGTACCGATCCTCAGCGGAGCTATGCCGGTGACCGCGGTGCGGAGTTCGGCGAGTGCGACGTCGGCGGTTTCGGCCTGGTGCACCGCGACGACCTCGATTTCCTGCCCGTCTCGCCCCCGGAGGTCGGTGCGGCCGACAGTCGCGGTGGTACGGCGAGCCACGGTGCGACTGACCCGTTGGCCGTTGACGTCTCGGAAGCAGTGCCCGGCGGTGATCACCCAACGCGGCGCGATCAACGCGCCGGAGCACCAGCTGTCCCGGGTGCCGCCGCCCGGGGTTGGCAGGCCCGTCGCGGTGAGCAGGACCGAGAACCGGTAGTCGCCATCGGCCGCGTCCTCGCCGTACGCGATGGCTGCCGCACCAGATGCCCACAAGGGAATGACGGTTACGATCGCCAGGAGAGCTACAGCGCTCTTTGTCATGATTCTACGCAAGGAGCATCACCGGAACCAACAGATCGGGCAGGGACCGAACCATGATCGGGACCTGTCGGTCAGCGGGCCGTCAGTGCCGTCCTTATGCATTCTTTATCCGCGCTGTGCGAACTTGTCCGCCGGTGGGCGAAGGAGGGGAACGCGGCGTGCGAGTGCTGGTGGCGGACGACGAACGACTGCTGGCCGACACCGTGGCCGAAGGACTGCGCCGGCTGTCCATGGCGGTCGACGTGGTCTACGACGGAGACAGCGCCCTGGAACGGGTCGGCGTCAACCAGTACGACGTGGCCGTCGTCGACCGGGACATGCCGGGGCAGACCGGCGACGAGGTGTGCCGCTGGATCGTCGGCTCCGGAGCAGGCACCCGGGTACTGCTGCTGACCGCCGCAGCCGGCATCCGCGACCGCGTCGAGGGTCTCGGCCTCGGCGCCGACGACTACCTGACCAAGCCGTTCGCGTTCGCCGAACTCGTCGCCCGGATACAAGCCCTGGCCCGGCGTTCGGTCGCCGCGCTGCCACCGGTGCTGGACAGCAACGGAATCATGCTCGATGTCACGCGGCACACGGCCGTGCGGGACGGGCGGGTACTCGCGTTGTCGCCCAAGGAGTTCGCCGTTCTCCACGTCCTGATGCGTGCCGGCGGCCGGGTGGTGAGCGCCGAGGACCTGTTGGAGAAGGCCTGGGACGAACACGCCGACCCGTTCACCAACTCGGTCCGCATGACCATCATGACGTTGCGGCGGAAGCTGGGCCGCCCCGAGGTGATCCACACGGTGCCCCGCGCGGGATATCGTCTCGGGTCATGAACGTCCGGTCACCGGGCCGACGGATCCTCGTGCTGTGCGGCGTCCTCCTCGTCGCGGGCCAGTTCGCGCCGCTGGTCGCGGAGCACCTGCTCGGGTGGTGGCGCGAGTTCGGACCCGAGTGGTGCGTCGTCCCGCCGGGTCGCGCGCCGGACGGCGACGCCTCGTTCGTCTGTGTGCAGGTCTTCCGGCGGCCCAGCATCCCCCTGGTGGCGACCCTGGTGGTCGTGCTGGCGCTCCTGCTGGCCGCCGCGTACCCGGCAATGGGATGGTGCCTGCGGCCGGTCCGCGACCTGGCCCGGGGAATGGAGAACGTCGGGCCGCAGAACCTCGGCCATCGGCTGCATCCCGGCTCGGGCCGCGACGAGCTGGCCGAACTCGGCCGCGCCATCGACGAGATGATGGACCGCATAGCCGTCGGGTACGAGGCGCAGCGCAGGTTCGCTGCGGACGCCTCGCATGAGTTGCGCACCCCCCTCGCGGTCCAGCGGACGCTGATCGAGGTCGGCATGGCCGGGAGCCTGACCGCCGATCAGCTCAGCCTCCTCACGACCCAGTTGCTGAAGACGAACGAGCGCAACGAGCGCCTGATCGAAGGGCTGCTGGTGCTCAGTGAGAGCGACCGGGGCCTGGTCGTCCGGGCACCGCAGCGGCTGGATCGGATCGTCGCCACGGTGCTCGACGCCCACCGGCCACGTGCGGCCGAGGCCGGAGTGGCGATCACCAGCACGCTGCGGCCACGGGTGGTGCTCGGCGAGCAGGTGTTGCTGGAGCGGCTGATCACCAACCTCGTGCAGAACGCCCTGAAGTACAACCGCACGGACGGCACCATCGACGTGCGGGTCGGTGAAGATCCGGCCCTGGTCGTGTCGAACACCGGAGACGACGTGCCTCCCGAGGAGGTCCCCGCGCTGTTCGAGCCCTTCCGGCGCCGATCCGGCACCCGCATCGACCACAGCGGCGGCGCCGGCCTCGGGCTGGCGATCGCCCGCTCGATCACCCGTGCTCACGAAGGCACCATTGTGGCGTCGTCCACCGGCCACGACGGTCTGCGGGTTCAGGTGTCGTTTCCCGCAGTGTCGTCGAAGGGCGCCACGGCCTGAGCGGGCATCAGCGGGATTCTGATTCACGGTACGGCTCGGGCCGGCCACCCCGTCGGGGCGGCCGGCCCGAGCCGATCAGAGCGTGGTCAGGCGGCGACGGTGACGACAACCTCGTTGATGCCGCGCGCGGCGGTCACCGCGGTGTCGCCGTTGCCGTACCGGGACAGTGCCCGCAGCGTCCAGTCGCCCGGTGCCGCGAAGAAGCGGAACTGGCCGGCCGGGGAGGTGACCACCTCCGCGGTGAACTCACCGGTCGAGTCGAGCAGCCGGACGTACGCGCCCGGCACGACCTCGCCCGCGTCGGAGCGGACGACGCCGGTGATGACGGTTTCCTTCTCCAGGTCCAGGCTGGCCGGCAGCGGGGCGGCCTGGTCGGGAGCGGCGCAACCGGCGGCGGTAGGAGCAGTCATGATGATCAGGCCTCCCCGGGCTCGTCGCCGAGCGCGACCGGCACACCGACCAGCGAGCCGTACTCGGTCCAGGATCCGTCGTAGTTCTTCACGTTGCGGTGGCCGAGCAGCTCCTGCAGCACGAACCAGGTGTGCGAGGAGCGCTCGCCGATCCGGCAGTAGGCGATGGTTTCCTTGCTGTCGTCCAGTCCGGCGTCGGCGTAGATCTTGCGCAGCTCGTCGTCGGACTTGAAGGTGCCGTCCTCGTTGGCCGCCCTGGACCACGGGACGCTGATCGCGGTGGGCACGTGGCCCGCGCGCTGCGCCTGCTCCTGGGGCAGGTGGGCGGGGGCGAGCAGCCGGCCGGCGTACTCGTCGGGGCTGCGCACGTCCACCAGGTTCCTGGTGCCGATGGCGGCCACCACGTCGTCCCGGAAGGCGCGGATGGAGGTGTCCGGCTCCTGGGCCACGTACTGGGTCCGGGGGCGTTCCACCTTGTCGGTCACCAGCGGGCGGGCGTCCAGCTCCCACTTCTTACGACCGCCGTCGAGCAGCTTGACGTCGCCGTGGCCGTAGAGCTTGAAGTACCAGTAGGCGTACGCGGCGAACCAGTTGTTGTTGCCGCCGTAGAGGATGACGGTGTCGTCGTTGGCGATGCCCCGCTCCGACAGGAGCGCCTCGAACTGAGCCTTGTTGACGAAGTCCCGGCGGACCGGGTCCTGCAGGTCGGTCTTCCAGTCGAGCTTGATCGCCCCGGCGATGTGGCCGGTGTCATAGGCCGAGGTGTCCTCGTCGACCTCGACGAAAACCACGCCCGGGGCGTCGATGTTCTTCTCGGCCCAGTCGGCCGAGACGAGTGCGGTGTCGCGACTCATCAGATCACTCCCTGGTGAAGGATGGACGGTGAGCCAGCGCGGGGACGGAAATCGGTGATTGTCGCACCACGCGCGGGACCCATGGACGAACGGATCACGGGTTTGTGCGACGGCGCCGCTGCCGGGCGTACGGTGGGAAACCGGAGAGGGTACGCGGACCCTGAGTGCCGGTGGCCGCTAGGCGGCCGGAGACAGCCCCGCCGTCAGAAGACGGAGCGACACAGGCAGGTGGCCACGCGGCACAGGTCGACCGCGCGCCGTTTGGTGAGGAGCGTCCCCATGACCAGGGAGCCTACCAGCGGTCTCGCAGAGTGCCACCGGGCCGACCAGCATCCGGGACGCCGGTCGGCACACGGAAGTCGTCGCGCGGCTCAGCCGACCTGGTTGATCGGAACGTCCCGGGCGTCGGCGGTCACCGTCAGCCCTTCCGGCCGCGGTTCCACCTTGCGGACGGAGAGCTGGAACGGCAACTCGGGCAGGGGCACGTCGACCGAGATTCCCTTGGCGTAGTTGTTGAGCAGCGTCCGGGCCAGCGGCACCGCGGGCAGACCCTCGGCGTTCAGGTCGTTGAAGCGCAGTGCCACCTTGTTGCCCTCGGCGACGGTCACGTCGGCGGTGCCGGTGACGGTGAGCTTCTGGCCCAGGATGTCCACCGGGGCGGTGACAACCAGCTTGCCGTTCTGCGCGCCGAGCTTCAGCCCGGGACGGTCCAGCAGCCTCGCCAGGCTGTCGTAGGCGATCGTGCCGGTCCCGTTCACGGTGTCGGCGACCACGTCGCCCTGGCCGGACCGGAGGGTGTCCAGCGAGGCCCGTACCCCGCGGGCGTCCACGTCGAGCCGAGGCAGGTTCACCGCGTTGCCCTGGACCGAGCCCTGCACGTCGGTCAGGACGATGGAGATCCGCTCGTACCGGCCACCCAGCACCTGGGTCAGGAAGGGAAATCCCGCGACGTCGACCTGCGGGGGGGCTGACCGCGCCTGCTGTTGGGTCAGTTCGCGCTCCACCTGGTCGGCGATGGCGCGCTCGGCCACCCCGGTCGCCACCCGGTCGGCCACCACCAGCAGCCCACCCAGGAGCAGCAGCAGGACGACCAGCGTGACCAGCACTCCGCGTCCGCGTCGCCGACGCCTCCCGTTCGCCGGGTACGCCTCAGTCACGCTGCCCTCCCCCTCGTCTTCGTCGCGTCGGCGCGACGCCATTGCCTCGACGACGCCACTGCCTCGACGTCGCCACGCGGTCCCGGTGGTACCCGACCGCGCTGACGCTCAACCCTCGGCTCACAGCATCGCCTTCGTTCGCGACTGCGGGGCTCGCAGAACCGGCTCACTCCTCGCGCTCACAGGAACAGTACGCACATGGCGTACGCGGCCGGCGCGGCCAACGCGAAGCCGCCGAGCGGGCCCTGCATGTGCCGGGCTATCCACATCGTCGGCGGCTCGCCGGCCATCAGCCGGCCCGCCTCGGCGTACCCGACGGCGAGGTCGGCCAGGACGGCCGCGACCGCCGCGACCAGTCCGATGATCGCGGCCCGGGTGGGGGTGAACGGGGTGACCAGGTAGCTGCCGAGGATCGCGCTGACCATGGTGCCGATCATCGCGCCGACGACCACGCCGGCCGCGCCGCGTGGCACCTGCGGGGCGAGCCGCGGCCAGGGCAGCACCGCGTCGGTGAGCCGGGCCACCATGAGCGCGACGCCGCTGGCGGTGAGGCAGACGGTGATCGCCTGGGTGCCGGCGGGGATCCGGCTGAGGGTGATCAGCGTGCCGAACGCGACCACCCCGACCACGATCAGCAGGGTGGTGCCGAGCGAGTCGGTGACCCGTACCCGGTCGACCCGCCGGACGAGCTGCCCGAGCACGCCGAGGAGGAAGCCGCCGGCCGCGACGTACCCCAGTGGGGCCAGACCGGCGATGTCGGACCGGACCGCGGCGACGTTCGCCGCGGCGGCGACGGCGGCGCTGATCAGCGCGACCAGCGGTAGCGCGGGCGGGCGCATGGCCATCGTCCAGGCGAGGACGAAGAGCAGCTGCACACCGAAGATGATGATCGCGAACGGCAGCCGGTGCCCCGGCCCGGCGGTCTGCGCGCCGAGCACCAGGCCGACACCGAGCAGGGCGGCGAAGCCGGCGATGGTCAGGGCGAGCGGTTTGCGCACCTCGACCGGCTCGACCGGCTGTTCGTCCTCCGCGGGGATCTCGTCGGCGGGGCGGCGAGGCGCGCCGCCCTTGCGGAAGCGCCGTGGCCCCCGTTCCCGCCGGCCGCCGCTCTCGTCCTCGGCCGGGGCGGTACGCGGAGCGGGCGGGCGGCCGGACGGCGGGCCGGCCGGCCCGGAGGGCGCGTCGCCGGCCCACGGGTCACGGCCGGCGTCGGGCGAGGTCGAGGGAAACACGCCCCGATCGTGCCAGACCCGGGCGCTCCGACGGAGGTCACGGTTTCGGCAACGTTAAAACCTTCGGCGCGATCATGGGCAGATCAGGCAAACAGGAAAGCACGACCAGGGCCGCTCCCCGCTGATCGGTTACGCTCAACGCGTAACCCGCCCGTCAGCGACGCCGGGACCACACAAGTACGCAGCGCACGCCCGTCAGGGATCCGCTGGCCGCGCGCGGCTTCCTCGCCGCCGGACGGAGGTGATCGTGTGGAGATCCTGTTGCTGGTGACCGCGCGTGCAGGTGAACCATCGGCAGTGCTGCCGGCGCTGGACCTGCTCCCGCACTCGGTCCGCACCGCACCCCGCGACGTCCGCACCCTGGTCGCCGGGCCGAGCCCGGACGCGGTGCTGGTCGATGCCCGTTCCGAGTTGAGCGAGGCCCGGGCCACCTGCCGGATGCTGCACGCCACCGGCCTCGGCGTGCCGCTGGTGGCGGTGGTGACCGAGGCCGGCCTCATCGCGTTGAACGCCGACTGGGGTGTGGACGACGTGATCCTGGCCTCGGCCGGCCCCGCCGAGGTGGAGGCGCGGCTGCGGCTCGCCGTCGGCCGGCTGAGCAACGCCACCGCCGGCGCCGGCGGCTCGATCCGGGCCGGTGAGCTGACCATCGATCCCGACACGTACGCGGCGAAGCTGAAGGGCCGCCCGCTCGACCTCACCTACAAGGAGTTCGAGCTGCTGAAGTTCCTCGCCCAGCACCCGGGCCGGGTGTTCACCCGCGACCAACTGCTCCGCGAGGTCTGGGGGTACGACTACTTCGGCGGCACGCGGACGGTGGACGTGCACGTCCGACGGCTGCGGGCCAAGCTCGGTTCCGAGTACGAGTCGATGATCGGCACGGTCCGCCAGGTGGGTTACAAGTTCGTGGTCCCGCCGTCGCGTTCGCTGCCCGAGTCGGAGCACGCCCCGCTGCCGGTCTGAGCTGCCGGCCTGGCGGCCTCACAGCGACCTCTCTGTACGCTTATTCGCATACGCCCTTTTTGTGCACCTTGTCGGCTTTATCCTGATGCCGAGATCGTGATGCGAGGGGGGCCACGGTGTATGCAGTGACCACGGGGG
>NZ_SMJY01000251.1:0-7518 GCF_004348355.1 Micromonospora sp. KC721
GGGTGGGTCACCGGGGATCTCCTTCGCTCGGGTGGTGTGCTGCCGCGACGGTACGGGTCACCCGGTCCAGGGACCGGGCCAGTGCCAGCAGTTCCGCGTCGGTGGCCGGCGTCGCGCCGTAGAGCAGTTCGTGGATCTCGTCGGGATGGTCCCCGGTGTACCGGGCGACCAGGGCGGTCACCTCGTCGGGCGACGCGGTGGCGGGCAGGTTGAGCCGGGTGCGCAGCCGGTCCCGGGTGGCCGAGCGCAGGGTGGCGGCGGCAGGGCCCCGCGCCCGGGCCCGTTGGTAGAGGCGTGCCCGGCCGAGGACCGTCTCGGCGGAGTGGACCCGCACCGGCAGCGGCTCGGTGACCGGTGGACCGAGCCGGCGGGCCCGCCAGAGCACCACCAGCAGCGCGGCCAGCGCGAGCTGGAGCAGCAGGGCCCAGAACCAGGTGGGGAAGGCCGCCCAGAGCGGGTTGTCGCCGTCCGGTCGCTCCCCGCCGGACTGGTCCGGCGAGTCGTCGTCGGAGCCGCCGTCGTCGGAGCCGCCGTTGGCCGGACCACCGTTTGCGCCGCCGTCGTCGTCCCGGCGCTCATCCGGCGCCTCGCCCGGGAGGGGGGACCAGGCCGGCTCGCCGGTGGAGCCGGTGCCGAGCCGCGGCGGCGGGGCGGGGCCGTCCAGGTCGAGCCAGACCACCCGGCCGTGACGGCCGAGCAGCCCGGCCGCCAGTTCCTCGTTGCCCCACTCGTCGATCCGGTCGTTGCGGAACGGATCGCTCGCCCCGATCACCACCACGTCGGCCGTCCACGGCAGGTGGACCAGGCCACCGGAGTAGCAACGGCGCAGTTCGCCGGCGTGCCCGGGGGACGCGGTGTAGTGCTGCAGCGCCGCGGCGGCGCTGCCGGCCCGGGCCGCCTCGGGCAGCGGGCAGGGCCGACCGTCGGTGTCGGGGCGCACCGTGCGGGCCGCCCAGCGGCGGTCGGTGCGGACCACCGGCAGGCCGACCTGCTCCAGCACGCGGCGGGACGGGTCGACCAACACGAGCCGGGTGCCGACGGGCAGGTCGCCCAGTGCGCCGAGGGTGTCCGGGTGCAGCAGCTCCGGGGCCGGTACGAAGAGCGTCGCCGGCCGGTCGTCGAGGGCCAGCAGGGCAGGTAGCAGGTCGCTCTCCCGGTGTACGGTGACGCCCCGGCCGCGCAACGCCCCGGCGAGCCGGCTGCCGCCGTGCTCGGTGGCCGCCACCGGTGAGAGGAATCCCGGGGCGGCCGGGTCGGGCTGGTCCACGGCGTGGGCGACCAGGGTGGTCACGATCAGGGCGGCGGCGAGCGCGCACGGCAGCGCGATCCGGTGCCAGCGGCGGCGTCGCCGCCGGGCCGGGGCCGTTCGCTCGGGTGCCGGCGTGGGCGACACGGCGGTGGTCATCGCGGTTCCTCGGACCGGTCGGCGAGCACCCGGTCCAGCTCGTCGGCGAGTTCCCGCATCCGCCGGTCGTGGTCGGCCGAGGCGGGGCGGTGGGCGTACCAGACGGCGGAGAAGAGGGCGGCTGCGGCGCGCAGCGGCGGGTCGACCGCGGGCAGGTTGCCCGACGCCTCCTCGGTCAGTTCGGTCACGGTCAGGCCGGGGCGCTGCGCGACCGTTCCGGCGGCGACCAGCCGGCGGACCATGCCGCGCAGCCGTTCCCGCACGGCGTCGGCGAAGCGCCCCTCGGCGGCCAGCCGGTCGGCGAGGGTGCCGCCCGGATGATCGTCGCCGACCCGGGGTCGGGGCAACCGCGACACCGCCACGTCGACCGAACGGCGGGGTCGCCGCCACCGCCCGAGCCGGGGCATCCGCAGCCGGGGCAGCCGGCGGGGCACCCAGGTCGGGTAGTGGTACCAGGCCACCGCCACCAGCCCGGCGAGCAGCAGGAGCAGCGCCGCGGCCAGCGGCAGCGGCACGACGTCGCCGAGGGCGGCGATCGCCTCGGTCCACCGGCGGCTGATACTCACCGGTCGGCCGCCAGCAGCACGGGCTCGGCGAGGTGGCCGGGGGAGCGGGAGAGGCGGATGTCGAGGCCTTCGGTGCGCATCCGGTTGTCCAGGTGGACCACCGCGTCGAGGCAGGCCAGGGCCGGGTAGGCGACGGCGTTCACCGCCGTCCAGGCGGTCATGGCGGCGACGGTCGCCGTCGCCGGGTCGGCCAGGTCGACCAGATCCAGCCGGGCCAGCCCGAAGTAGCCGCCGAGGGCGAGGCCGACCCGCAGGATCCACCAACCGAGGTAGCCGAGGAGGCGTACCCAGGCCGCCCGGCCACCGGCGCGGACGGCGAGCCGGGTGGCCCGGGGCAGCGCGAGGTGCCCGGCGAGCCGGTCCACCACCAGCACGGCGGCCACCGAGCCGAACACCGCCCAGGCGAGGAACCAGAGCGGCCCGAGCAGACCGCCGAGCACGACCAGGATGCCGACGGGCACCGCGAGCAGCAGGGTGGCCCCCCACCGGGCGCCCCGGGGACGGAGCAGTTCGCCTACGCCGCTGCGGCGACCGAGCAGCGCCGCGCCCGCGGCCCGGGCGGCCGGGTTGCCGAGCAGCGTGACGATCACCGCCTCGGTTCCGGCGCCGCAGGCCAGCAGCAGCCAGTACGCGACGAACTGGTCCCACCCGTCGGGCCAGTACGTCGGCCCCCGCAGGTCGGCGGCGAGGCGCAGTGGGAGCAGCAGGAGTTGTTCGCCGACGGCGAGCAGGACGCCCAGCGGGAGCAGCAGCCGGCCCTGGGCGCGCAGCAGCAGCACCGCCGAGTCGAGCAGCTCCCCGACGGTGAGCGGACGCCTCGGGAGCACGGCTGTCGGGCCGACCTCGGGCACGCGTACTCCTGACGGTCACGGTGGCGGGCGGCGGCACGCCCGGGGGATCATGGTGACACGGCCGCGGTGACCCGGTGGAGCCGCAGGCCCGGAGCCGGTGACGGGCGACCCCGGTCGGCGTTGTTCCGCGTGGAACGTGCGGGCACGCCGGCCAGGGCAGTACCGTGCCGGGTGACGCCGATCCCACCTGACTGAACGGGGATGGAACCATAAATCCCATGAGAGCCCGGGTACTGGTGGTCGACGACGACCCTGCGCTCGCCGAGATGCTCGGCATCGTTCTGCGCAGTGAGGGCTTCCTGCCCTCTTTCGTCGCCGACGGGGAACGGGCGCTGGCCGCGTTCCGGGACAACCGACCCGACATCGTCCTGCTCGACCTCATGCTGCCCGGTATGAGCGGTATCGACGTGGCCCGGGCGATCCGGGCCGAGTCGGGCGTGCCCATCGTCATGCTGACCGCCAAGAGCGACACCGTGGACGTGGTGCTCGGCCTGGAGTCCGGCGCCGACGACTACGTGGTCAAGCCGTTCAAGCCCAAGGAGTTGGTGGCCCGGATGCGGGCCCGGCTGCGCCGTGGCGAGGACGTCGCCCCGGAGATGCTGACCATCGGGCCGCCCGGCAACCAGATCACCATCGACGTGCCGGCGCACACCGTGAGCCGGGACGGCGAGGAGGTGAAACTCACCCCGCTGGAGTTCGACCTGCTGGTCGCGCTGGCCCGCAAGCCCCGCCAGGTCTTCACCCGGGAGGTGCTGCTGGAGCAGGTCTGGGGCTACCGGCACGCGGCGGACACCCGGCTGGTCAACGTGCACGTGCAGCGGCTGCGCGCCAAGATCGAACCGGATCCGGAGCGGCCGGAGATCATCCTGACCGTGCGGGGCGTGGGCTACAAGGCGGGTACCGGATAGCCTGGTCTGCACCGTGACCAGCGCTTCGAGCCCCACCCCCGAGACCACCGCCGGCTGGCGTCCCGCCGCGCGGGCGCTGGGGCGTGCCCTGGCCGGCCGGGCGCTGGGCCTGGCCGCCGGGCTGCACCAGACCTGGCGCCGCTCGTTGCAGGTGCGGGTGGTGACCATCACCCTGGTGGTCTCCAGCCTGCTCGTCGGAGGTTTCGCGTACCTGATCGCCAACAAGATCACCGACATCCTGCTGGAGAACGCCAAGACCGACACGCTGCTGCGGCTGCGCAGCGGCAGCGACTACGCGGGCAAGCAGTTCTCCCTCTACAGCCAGCCCCAGGCGGCCCAACTCCAGGACACCATCGAGGGGACGGTCAACTACCTGGCCGGCGGCGACCCGCAGCAGACCAGCGGGGTGGTGGTGGCCATCACAGCCGACCGCTACGCGGGGATCATCGAGACCCGCACCTCCCCGGCGGCGGACATCCGCCCGCTGGTCAGCCGGGAGCTGCGGGCCGCCGTCGGGGACGGCAAGGTCGCCCACCAGATCCGCACCGGCCGGCTCGCCGACCAGCGGACCAAATACCTCGTGTACGGCTCGCCGGTGCCGACCAGCTTCGGCCAGCTGGAGCTGTACTACCTGGTGCCGCTCACCCGGCAGGACGCCGCCGCCGCCGACGCCCGGGCCACCGTCCTCGCCACCGGGTTAGCCCTGGTGCTGCTGCTCGGACTGCTCGCCGCCCTGGTGACCCGTCTGGTGGTCACCCCGGTCCGGGTGGCCGCCCGCACCGCCCAGCGGCTCTCCGCCGGCCTGCTCGACCAGCGGATGGTGGTCAACGGCGAGGACGACCTGGCCCTGCTGGCCGCGTCGTTCAACCAGATGGCCACCAACCTGCAACGGCAGATCCTGCGGCTGGAGGAGATGTCCCGCCTGCAACGCAGGTTCACCTCGGACGTGTCGCACGAGCTGCGTACCCCGCTGACCACGGTGCGGATGGCCGCCGACCTGATCTTCGCGGAGCGGGCGGAGTTCGACCCGGCGGTGGCCCGCAGCGCCGAGCTGCTCCAGGCCGAGCTGGACCGGTTCGAGGAACTGCTCACCGACCTGCTGGAGATCAGCCGCTTCGACGCCGGCTTCGCGATGCTCGACGCCGAACCGACCGATGTGACGCCCATCGTGCACCGGGTGGCCGACCGGCTGGCCGCCCTGGCCGAGCGGCTGGGCGTGCCCGTCGAGCTGGACGTGCCCAGCACCCCGGTGATCGCCGAGGTCGACCCGCGCCGGGTCGAGCGGGTGCTGCGCAATCTGGTCGGCAACGCGGTCGAGCACGGTGAGGGCAAGCCGGTGCGGATCACCCTGGGCATGGACCAGACCGCCGTCGCGATCACCGTGCGCGATCACGGGGTCGGGCTCAAGCCGGGGGAGGAGAAGCTGGTCTTCAACCGCTTCTGGCGGGCCGATCCGTCCCGGGCCAGGCAGACCGGCGGCACCGGGCTGGGCCTGTCGATCAGCCTGGAGGACGCCCGGCTGCACGGCGGCTGGCTGGAGGCGTGGGGCGCACCGGGGCAGGGCGCCCAGTTCCGGCTCACCCTGCCGGCCCGGGCCGGTGACCGGCTCACCACCTCGCCGTTGCGCCTGGTGCCCGCCGACGCCACGCTGCCCTTCGGCGGCCCCGGCGACGCGGAAATGCTGGCCATCGGTCCGTCCCGTGCAGGTGTGCTGGCCATCGGCCCGGCCGATGGAGGCGGCTCGACCGTCAGCCCGGCCGGTGGGGGCGGCTCGACGATCGGGCCGGCGCCGAAGTCGGACGACGACCGGGCGGAGGCATGGCCGTGAGGCGGGCGCTCGCCGGTGTGGTCGGCGCGGTGCTGCTGCTGGCCGGGTGCGGCATCCCGGCGCACACCGAGGTGCAGGTGGACGGGTCGGGTCCGGCGGTCGCGGCGGGTACCGCCAGCTTCCGCCGGGGCGAGCCGCCCACCCGTACGGCCAGCGGCGACGACCGGGCGGCCTTCGTCCGCAACTTCCTCTCCGCCGCCGCCGGTGAGCCGGAGCGGGCGTACGAGCGGGTCAAGCAGTTCATCGCGCCGGAGAACCGGGCCCGCCTCCAGGAGAAGCAGGGCAGCGAGATCGCGGTCAACGTGGTCCGGTTGACCGAGCGGCCGGTGATCACCGAGAACGCCAACGGGCTCTTCTCGGTGCGGCTGCCGGTGCAGCAGATCGGGCTGCTACGCGCCAACGGCGTGCTCGCGCCGCCGGTGGTGACCGAGACCGAGTACCGGTTCGGGCTGCGGGGTTCGGTGTTGCCCGAGCAGGAGGGCACCGAGGAGGCGGGTCTGTTCGTCACCGACCCGCCGAACGTGCTGCTGCTCGGTGTCGACGCGCTGCGCCAGTACTACCAGACCCGGCCGGTCTACTTCTGGAGTTCCGACGGCAGTCGACTGGTGCCGGACCAGCGCTACCTGCCGCTGGCCGTGCCTGACGAGCGGCGGGTCAGCGAGGTGGTCAAGTGGTTGATCGGTGGTCCCGCGGAGTGGTTGAGCACCGGTGCCAGCCGCCTGCCGGACCGGACCGCCCTGATCAACAACGCGATCGAGAACGAGGGGCGGTGGGAGGTCAACCTCGATCTGCCCGGTGACGACAACCGCAGGCTCGCGCAAATCGGTATCCAGTTGGCGTGGTCGTTGCCGGAACTGGACGGGCAGTTGCAACTGACCACCCGCAACCAGTCGCGGGTCTTGATCCCGGACCTGCGGCGGCACCGGCTGGAGCACCCGGCCTACCCGGTCACCGGCAACCCGCAGCGGTTCACCGTCTACGAGGGGGCGGTCCACCCGCTGGCCCTGCCCGACGAGGGAGGAGCCCCGGTGCCGTTGGCGCCGGAGGTCAACCGGGATGTGCTCTCGGCCGGACTCAGCCGGGGCGACAGTCGGGTGCTCGCCGCCCTGGTGGTGCGTGCCCCGGGCGGCCGGCAGCGGCTGGCGACCGGTTCCGGGGACGGGCGGGTGCAGATCGTCAACCCGTCGCCGCAGATCTTCGGCACGATCGGGCGACCGGTCTGGTTGCGTTCACCCGACCCCCGACAGCCGTACGGGCTGGTGGTGGCCGATCGCCGGCTCTGGCGCTTCGACGACCGGGGCCGGATGGACCCGGTGCCGCTCAACGTCGCCGGGCCGGTCACCGCGGTGGCCGCCTCGCTGGAGGGCCACCGGATCGCGGTGGTGATCGGCGGCGTCCTGCACCTGGCGTCGGTGAACGTGGATGGTGGCGTGGTCACCGCCGGGCCGGCCCGGAAGGTGGCCACCTCGCTGACCGACCTGTCGGCGGTGGACTGGGCGGGGGAGAACACCCTGGTCCTGGCCGGCACGACCGGCCGTTCGGCGGTGTACGAGGTCAGCATCGACGGCGCCATGGAGACGGCGCTGGTAGCCGACGTGGGCGCCCGGGTGACGCACCTGGCGGCGTACCCGACCAACCCCGTGGTGCCGCTGCCCACCGTGCTGATCATGTACGAGGCGAACGGGGTGGCCTACCGCTACCCGCAGCGGGACACGATCCGGCGGGACCAGGTCGTGGATGTGTCGCCGCCGCCGAACGGCGCGCGTCCCGGCAGCCCGACCGCCCCCTTCTTCCTGTCCTGAGCGCGCGGTGCGGGACGTCGGCGGGCTCTGGGCGGAGCTGACCGATCTGGTGCTGCCGGCGGAGTGCGCCGGTTGCCGGGGGCGGGGCCGGGCGCTGCGGCGCGGCTTCTGCCCGGCGTGCGTCGAGGCGCTCGGGGCGCTGGTGCCCGGCCCGGTAC
>NZ_SMJY01000252.1:0-7489 GCF_004348355.1 Micromonospora sp. KC721
ATGGAGGCGCCGTCGCAGCCGGCGTGCAGCGGGTACCAGCGGGGTGTGCCGGGCGGGCGCTGGCCGCAGATGCCCTTGACGGTCTGCACGTCCAGCAGCCGTACGTGGGTCGGGTCGGCGACCGCGTTGACGTGCCCCCACCAGGGGCTCATCACGTGCAGTATGCCGCCCGGCCGCAGCACCCGGTGGCACTCGTCCACCAGCGGCAGGAAGTCGATCAGGTGCTCCAGGATGTGCACCGCGAACAGCCTGTCGACCGAGTCGGTCGCCAACGGCAGCGACCGGCTGAGGTCCGCGACCGCGTCCACCCCCGGTGCCGGGAAGATGTCCAGCCCCAGGTTGGACGGGTACTGCTTCTGGCCCCCGCAGCCCAGGTCCACCACCACCGGGTCCCGCCCGGCGACCCGGACCCGGTCCCAGACGCCGAAGACGCCGGCCAGCCGGCCGACCAGTTCCCGGATCAGGTTGAGCTGGGCCGGTTCGGTGACCTCGCCGGTCAGGTGGGCCACCCCCCGGTCGAACCGCACCTCGACGGCGAGCCCGCGCAGCCGCTCGTCGTGTCGGGCCTGATCGGCCCAGGCGTCCGCGAGAAACCCGTCGATCGCCCGCAGCCGTTCGGCCGAGGGCGGCGTCCGTGCCAGTGCGACCATGGCCACCTCCCGGGCCGCCGTTACCCGGATTAGCGCCGGTTATGCCCGCCTCGTCCGCGTCCGTCCGCCCCTACCCGGGCGGTGATCGACTCAGTTTGCGGGATGGTGCGCTCGCCGGGCGGCCGGACACCGCCACCTGCGCACAAACAGAGTCGATCATCGCGCCCTGGCCGCCCGGCGACCGGTGGCAGGCGGACCGGCGGTCAGCCGGAGAGGGTGCGGCGGACCGTGCGGCCGGCCCCGCGGATGCGTTGGCGGGGCGCGGTCACCGTCTTCGGCCGCTTGAGGTGGTACCGGTGCAACTCGTTGTTGCCCGGCAGGGACGGATCCTCGCTCATGGCGACCAGTTCCCAGCCCTGGTCGCCGGCCCGGTTGAGATGGGCCAGCGCGGTGTCGCCGTACGGCGTCACGTCGACCATCGAGCCGTCCGGGCCGTACCAGACGAAGACGATCTCCCAGCCGAGGTCGTCGGCGGCCGGTTGACGGCGGCGGACCAGCAGCGCGTACTCCCACTTGAGCATGGAGTCATTGTCACCCGGCGCGACCGGATCGGCACGGATCAATCCTCGGCGATCCGGCCGGCGTCCACCCGCAGCCGCCGGTCGACCCGCACCTCCGCCAGCATCCGCCGGTCGTGGGTCACCAGCAGCAGGGTGCCGGCATAGTGCGAAAGCGCCTGCTCCAGTTGCTCGATCGCCGGCAGGTCCAGATGGTTGGTCGGCTCGTCCAGCACCAGCAGGTTGACCCCGCGCCCCTGCAACAGCGCCAGCGCCGCCCGGGTCCGTTCGCCCGGCGACAGGCTCGCCGCCGGCCGCAGCACGTGCGCCGCACGCAGACCGAACTTGGCCAGCAGCGTCCGCACGTCCGCCGGGGTCAGCTCCGGTACGGCCGCACCGAACGCGTCCAGCAGGGGCTGCTCACCGAGGAACAGCCCGCGGGCCTGGTCGACCTCGCCGACCACCACGCCGGGGCCGAGCGAGGCGTGCCCGGAGTCGAGCGGCAACCGGCCCAGCAGTGCGGCGAGCAGGGTGCTCTTGCCGGAGCCGTTCGCCCCGGTGATCGCCACCCGGTCGGCCCAGTCGATCTGGAGGTCCACCGGACCGAGAGTGAAATCGCCCCGGCGTACCACCGCACCGCGCAGCGCGGCCACCACGGCACCGGCCCGGGGTGCGGCGGCGATCTCCATCCGCAGCTCCCACTCCTTGCGGGGCTCCTCCACCACGTCCAGCCGTTCGATCAGCCGATCCGTCTGCCGGGCCTTCGCCGCCTGCTTCTCGCTGGCCTCGCCCCGGAAGTGCTTGACGAACTTGTCGTTGTCGGTGGCCTTGCGGCGCGCGTTGCGCACGCCCTTCTCCATCCAGGCCCGCTGGGTCCGCGCCCGCGCCTCCAGTGCCGCTCTCGTGTCGGCGTACTCGTCGTACTCGGCGCGGGCCTGGCGGCGGGCCACCTCCCGCTCCTCCAGGTAGGCGGTGTACCCGCCGCCGTAGTGCCGGACCTGCTGTTGCACGAGGTCCAGCTCCAGCACCCGGGTGACCGTGCGGGTGAGGAACTCCCGATCATGGCTGACCAGCACCGTGCCGGCGCGCAGCCCGGTGACGAACCTCTCCAGCCGGCCCAGGCCGGCCAGGTCCAGGTCGTTCGTCGGCTCGTCGAGCAGGAAGATGTCGTAGCGGCTGAGCAGCAGCGAGGCCAGCCCGGCCCGGGCCGCCTGGCCACCGGAGAGCCCGGTCATCGGGTGGTCCAGGTCGACGGCGAGCCCCAGCTCGGCGGTGACCTGATCGGCGCGTTCCGCCAGGTCGGCCCCGCCGAGGCCGAGCCAGCGTTCCAGCGCCTCGGCGTACGTGTCGTCCGCACCGACCGCGCCGGCGACGAGGGCCTCGGTGGCGGCGTCGAGCGCCGCCTGCGCCGCCCCGACGCCCGTACGGCGGGCCAGGAAGTCGCGGACCGTCTCCCCGGGGCGGCGGTCCGGTTCCTGCGGCAGGTGACCCACCGTGGCGGTGGGCGGGCTCAACGCGACGGAGCCCTGCTCGACCGGCTGTAGCCCGGCCAACGTGCGCAGCAGGGTCGACTTGCCGGCTCCGTTGGCGCCGACCAGCCCGACCACGTCGCCGGGGGCGACGACCAGGTCGAGGTCGGCGAAGAGGATCCGGTCGCCGTGGCCGGCGGCGAGACCCTTGGCGATCAGCGTGGCGCTCATGAGGAGCTCGAGCCTACCGCCGGTCGCCGCCGCCGGCCGACCGGATATCCGCCCCGCGTCATCGCTGCTCGGAGCGCGAGGCAGACTCACTGCCGTGGTGACCACTCTGGCGATCGACTGTGGCGGCGGCGGGATCAAGGCCTCGGTGTTGGACGCGGCCGGCACGATGCGGGCCCGACCCATCCGGGTGCCCACCCCGTACCCGCTGCCACCGGCGCTGTTCGTCAAGACCCTGCTGGAACTGGGTGGGCGGCTGCCGGCGGCGGACCGCGTGACGGTGGGGATGCCCGGCATGATCCGGCACGGGGTGGTGGTGGCCACCCCGCACTACGTCACCCGGTCCGGACCGCGCAGCCGGGTCGACCCGGGCCTGCTCGCCGAGTGGTCCGGGTACGACGCCCGAGGGGCGGTCGCCGACGCCTTCGGGCTGCCGGCGCTGGTGCTCAACGACGCCGAGGTGCACGGTGCCGGGGTGGTGGCCGGGACCGGTTGCGAACTGGTGCTGACCCTCGGCACCGGGCTGGGCAGCGCGTTGTTCGACGGCGGTGCTCTCGCCCCGCACCTGGAGCTTTCCCACGCGCCGGTGCGCTGGGGTACCACCTACGACACGTACGTGGGGGAGCCGGAGCGCCGGCGGCTGGGTGACGCCTTCTGGTCACGGCGGATCCGGCAGGTGGTGGAGGGGCTGCGGCCGGTGTTCCACTGGGACCGGCTCTATCTGGGCGGGGGGAACTCCCGCCTGATCCGTTCGGAGCAGGTGGCCCGGATGGGCGACGACGTCGTGGTGGTGCCGAACACGGCCGGCATCGTCGGCGGTGTACGGGCCTGGGAGCTGATCGCCGACCGGTACGACCCGACCCTGTGAGGCGACGGTGTCCACCGGAGGAACACTCGCGGTACGGCCGGTGTTGTGCCAGCGTCGACCAGAAGGCGGCACGACACGAGGAGGTGGGTCCGGATGGATCTCCTGGCGGACTACCGGCGGGCGACCATGTTCTTCGAAGCGGGTGACCCGACCGGAGCGGCCCGGTTGCTCGAGCCGATCGTCGAGGCCGAGCCGGGGAACTCCTCGGTGCGCCAGCTGCTGGCCCGCGCCTACTTCCAGTCGGCGCAGCTCAACCGGGCCGAGGAGCAGCTGCGGGAGCTGGTGAACCGGGACCCGAGCGACCACTACGCGCACCACGTGCTGGGGCGGACGCTGGAGCGGTTGAACCGCTACCGCGACGCGCTGCGGCACCTGCGCATCGCCGCGGCCATGCACGCCACCAACGCCGACTACGCGACCGCGCTGCGCCGGGTGGAGAGCCGGGTGGGCAGCGGCCGCTGACCGTGACGAGCCCGGGGGCGGCCCTGACCGGGCCGGCCCCGGCTCGTGCCTACGATGGGACGTCACGGGAGCTGAGCTGGAGGTGGGTACGGCGTGAAGCTCAAGCTCGACCTGCACGAGATCTTCAACAAGGGCCACGACATCGACCGGGCGCTGCGCGGGATCATGGACGAGGCGGTGGCGAAGAAGGCCACCTTGGTGGAGATCATCCCCGGCAAGGGCTCCGGTCAGCTCAAGAAGCGGGTGCTGCGCTTTCTCGACCAGAAGGACGTCAAGCAGCTCTACCACCGGGTCGAGAAGGACTCGAAGAACTTTGGCCGACTTTTCGTGCACTTCCGCTGGAAGTAGCGGTCCCACCGCGCCCGCCCGAAGGGCCTGCGCGGGACGCTGGGCCGCCGCCTGGTCAGAGGCGACGCCGGATGACGGCCTTGCCCGGTACGCCAGGGTCCTGTTGTGTGCGACCGTTGTCTGATACAGGATCAGCAGGGCACTCGGAAGGAGCCCCGACATCACCAGCGATCTCCCGCGTCTCGCGGCGGTGACCCGGCCGCACCGGCGGCCCGGCCTGGCCGGAGCCCCGCTGGCGCCGTACCCGCACGGCGGCCTCGGGCGTCACCCCAACCTGCCGCCCGGCGAACGACTGAGGGTGCTGCTGGTCGAGGATGACGAGGGTGACGCCTTCCTGGTGGGTGAGCTGCTCGCCGAGACCAACTCGATGATCGACCTGCTGGTCGCCACCAGCCTCAGCGACGCGCGGCAGCGGGTGGCCGGGGTCGACTGCGTCCTGCTCGACCTCGGGCTGCCCGACGCGCAGGGCCTGGACGGGCTGCGCAAGGTGCTGGAGATGGCCAGCGGTGCGGCGGTCTGTGTGCTGACCGGCCGCTCCGACGAGCACCTGGGCATCGTGGCGGTCGCCGAGGGTGCCCAGGATTACCTGGTCAAGGGCCAGGTCGACGGGGTGCTGCTGACCCGGGCGCTGCGGTACGCCGTGGAACGCAAGCGGGCCGACGAGAACGCCCGGCGGCTACGCGAGGTCGAGCTGCGGCAGGCCGAGTCGGCCCGGCTGGAACGCGGCCTGCTGCCACAACCGCTGATGTCCACCGACGAGGTCGCGGTGCACACCTTCTACCGGCCCGGCCGGCACGCCGCGCTGATCGGTGGGGACTTCTTCGACGTGGTGCAGACCCGGCCGGACCGGGTCGACCTGATCGTCGGTGACGTCTGTGGGCACGGCGTGGACGAGGCGGCGCTCGGCGTCGAGTTGCGGGTTGCCTGGCGGGCGCTGATCCTGGCCGGGGTGCCCGACGACGAGGTGCTGCCCGCGCTGGAGCAGGTGCTGATGAGTGAGCGCCGGCTCCAGGAGATCTTCGCGACCGTCGCCACCGCGCGGCTGGACCTGCACTCCAACCGGGCCACCGTCCGGCTGGCCGGGCACCCGCCGCCGCTGCTGCTCTCCGGCGGTAAGGTCGCGCCGGTCCCGGCGCCGGGTGGCCTGCTCCTCGGCGTACGACCCCGCCGACCCGTTGCGTTCGACCTGGAGTTCGACATCGATGACTGGTCCTTGTTGATGTACACCGACGGTCTGATCGAGGGGCGGGTGGGCAACGGCGACGACCGGCTCGACGTGCCAGGGCTCGCCGGCCTGCTGGAGGATCCGGCCAGTCAGGCGGTGCCGCTGGCCGAGCTGCCGGCCTGGCTGGTCGGCCGGGCGGAGCAGATCAACGGAGGCCCGCTCGCCGACGACGTGGCCATGCTGCTGGTGACCCGGGGCGGTGGCCGGTGAGCTCGTACCGCCTGGGGTGGACCCTGCGTCGGCGGGTGCTGACGCTGCTCGCGGTGGTCGGCACGATGTTGGTCGGCCTGGCGGTGGCCGAGGCCGTGGTGGCGGCCCAGAACCAGCGCCACACCGACGCGGTGCTCCGGGTGACCGGCCCGGCCCAGGTGCAGTCCCAGGAACTGCTCGGCGTGCTGATCAGCCAGGAGACGGCGGTGCGCGGCTTCGCGTTGACCGGCCAGCAGCGGGACCTCGCCCCGTACGTCGAGGGGGTGCAGCGGGAGCAGAGGCTCTACGGCAGCATGGGGGGGCTGCTGCGCCACTATCCGGAGATGCTCCGGCAGCTCGACGCGGTGCACGCGCGGGCCGACGAGTGGCGGCGCCGCGTTGCCGAGCCGGTGATCGACACCACCAACCGTTCCGGCACTTCCGCCGCGCAGGCGCTGGTCACCGACCAGTCCGGCCAGGAGTTCGACCGGGTCCGGGACTCAGTGGTCGCCCTCCAGACGATGATCTCCGACGAGCGGGAACGACGCGCCGGGCAGATCTATCACACGGGCGACCTGCTGGTCCTGCTGCTGATCATCGCGGCGGCGGTGGTCGTGGTGGCCGGCGCGATGACCGTGGTCTCGCTGGACCGGGTGGTGATGCGACCGCTGACCCGACTGGTGCTCGAGGTCCGGGAGGTCGCGAACGGCGACTACCGGCACCGCATCGAGGGGTCCGGTCCGCCCGAGCTACGCCAGCTCGCGGTGGACGTCGACGCCATGCGGCAGAAGATCGCCCGGGAACTGGACGAGGTGCGCGAGGCCCGCCAGAACATCGAATGGGTCAACAACCAGTTGCAGAAGCAGGCTGAGGAGCTGACCCGGTCAAACCGTGACCTGGAGCAGTTCGCCTACGTCGCCTCGCACGACCTGCAGGAGCCGCTGCGCAAGGTTGCCAGCTTCTGCCAGCTGCTGCAGCGACGCTACGCCGGGCAGCTCGACGAGCGGGCCGACCAGTACATCGCCTTCGCCGTCGACGGCGCGCAGCGGATGCAGCGTCTGATCAACGACCTGCTGGCCTTCTCCCGGATCGGCCGGTTGACCAGCGGATTCACCGAGGTCGACCTGGACCGGGTGATGGGCGACGTGGCCGGGCAGACCGAGGCCGCCCGTCAGTACGCCCACGCCGAGCTGACCTGGGACCCGCTGCCGACCATCCGCGGCGAGGAACCGCTGCTGACCAACCTCCTGGTCAACCTGGTCAGCAACTCGGTGAAGTTCCGCCGCCCCGACGTCCCGCCGAAGGTGCACGTGTCGGTGCGGCTGGTCGGTGACGAGTGGGAGATCACCTGCCAGGACAACGGCATCGGCATCGAACCGGAGTTCGCCGACAAGATCTTCGTGATCTTCCAGCGGCTGCACTCCAAGGACGCCTATCCCGGCACCGGGATCGGGCTGGCTATCGTCAAGAAGATCGTCGAGTACCACGACGGCCGGGTCTGGGTGGACACGAGCGTCGAGGAGGGCACCGCGATCCGGTTCACCCTCCCGGCC
>NZ_SMJY01000253.1:0-7413 GCF_004348355.1 Micromonospora sp. KC721
GTGCTCACCCGCCCCGCCACCACCACACAGGGCACCCCGCGGTCCCGGGCCGCGCCGGCGACCCCGGCGACAACCTTGCCGCGCAGCGACTGGTGGTCGAAGGAGCCCTCCCCGGTGATCACCAGGTCGGCGGCGTCGAGGGCGGCGTCCAGCCCGATCGCCCGGGTGACCAGGTCGATGCCGGACTCACAGCGCCCGCCGAGGGCGAGGATCGCCGCGCCGAGCCCGCCGGCCGCGCCGCCGCCGGGCAACGTGCCCAACCCGGGCGGGCAACCGGGCAGGTCCTTCTCCAGCACCGCGGCCCAACGCTCCAGCGCGGCGTCGAGCAGCAGCACGTCCGCGCGGGTGGCGCCCTTCTGCGGGCCGTACACGTTGCTGGCGCCGTGCAGCCCGAGCAGCGGATTGTCGACGTCGGTGGCGGCGACCAGGGTGGCCCCGCGCAGCCGCGGCGCGCCGTCGAGCGCGGCGACGCCGGCCAGCGCCGCCCCGCCGTACGGCAGGGCCCGGCCGGTGTCGTCGAGGCCGGTGGCGCCGAGCGCGGTGAGCAGGCCGGCGCCCCCGTCGTTGGTGCCGGAGCCGCCCAGCCCGACCACCACCGTGCGGGCCCCGTGCTCCACCGCCGCGGCGACCAGCGTCCCCAGCCCGTACGAGGTGGTGGTTTTCGGGTCGCGTTCGGCGGCGGAGAGCAGGTGCAGCCCGCATGCCTGGGCGCTCTCCAGATAGGCGGTTCCGTCGTCGGTGAGCAGAATCTCACCCTCGACGGGCCGACCCAGCGGGTCGAGGGTCGGCACCGGGATCCGACGACCACCGAGCGCGTCGGCCAGCACCGCGACGAAGCCCGGCCCACCGTCGGCCAGGGGCCGGATCAGCAGCTCGTCGCCGGTGGCGACCTCGCGCCAGCCGTCGGCGACGGCGGCGGCGACCTCGTGCGCCGCCAGGGTGCCGGCGAACTTGTCGGGACAAAGCAGCACACGCATGGCTGGCAGTGTGGCAGGCCACACCGGTGGCGGATGCGGGCCGGCCACCCTGTGGGACCATGGGAGGCGTGACTTCGACCTGGGTTGAGCCCTCCAACACCGCCACTGCGCTGCTGCTCCTCGGCCGCGGCAGCGACCCCGCCACCGAACGTGGCGTGGAGTGTCCGGGTGATCTGCCCGCGCCGAGCGACCCCGACCTGGTGGCCCGGGCGGCTGCGGCGAAGGCCGCGCTCGGCAGCACCGTGTTCGTGCTGGGTCACCACTACCAGCGCGACGAGGTGATCCAGTTCGCCGACGTGACCGGCGACTCGTTCAAGCTGGCCCGGGAGGCCGCCGCCCGACCGGACGCGGAGTACATCGTCTTCTGCGGCGTGCACTTCATGGCCGAGAGCGCCGACATCCTCACCTCCGACAGCCAGAAGGTGATCCTGCCGGACCTGGCCGCCGGCTGCTCGATGGCGGACATGGCGGTGCTGTCGCAGGTCGAAACCGCCTGGGACGTGCTGACCGAGCTGGGCATCGCGGCCGACACCGTCCCGGTGACGTACATGAACTCCTCGGCGGACATCAAGGGCTTCGTCGGACGCAACGGCGGTGTGGTCTGCACCTCGTCGAACGCGAGGCGGGCCCTGGACTGGGCGTACCAGCAGGGCACGAAGGTGCTCTTCCTGCCCGACCAGCACCTGGGCCGCAACACCGCGGTGCTGGAGATGGGCCTCTCGCTGGACGACTGCGTGCTCTACGACCCGCACAAGCCGGGCGGCGGGCTGACCCCGCAGCAACTGCGCGACGCGAAGATGATCCTGTGGCGGGGGCACTGCTCGGTGCACGGCCGGTTCACCCTCGACAGCGTCAACGACGTGCGTGAGCGGGTGCCCGGCGTCAACGTGCTGGTGCATCCGGAGTGCCGGCACGAGGTGGTCACCGCCGCCGACTTCGTCGGCTCGACGGAGTACATCATCAAGACCATCGAGGCGGCACCGGCCGGCTCGGCGTGGGCGGTGGGCACCGAGCTGAACCTGGTCCGCCGGCTGGCGCTGGCCCACCCGGACAAGCAGATCATGTTCCTCGACCGGGCGGTCTGCTACTGCTCGACGATGAACCGGATCGACCTGCCGCACCTGGTGTGGGCTCTGGAGGAGCTGGTGGCCGGCCGGGTGGTGAACCAGATCACCGTCGACCCGGACACCGCACACCACGCCCGGGTGGCGCTGGACCAGATGCTCGCGCTGCCGGGTGCCGACACGCCGCCACCCGCCGCCGGATAATCACCCACGGTCACATCGCTGACACGGATACGCACCGGAAGCACCGGTTCGTGCCATCCTTGGTGATGTGACCGATTCCATTCTCGTCACCGAGGGCTATGCTGCCGGGGCGAACATTCACGGGCCGTTTCACGCCCATCCCGATTCGGGTAGCTGGACAGCCGACCGGCGCTCGGCCAGCGGGCCCGATCCCTCGACACCGGCACCACCCGACGCGCTGGAGGTTGCGTTGACCAACGACGTCCTGGTCGTACACGGAGGCACTCCGCTGGAAGGGCGGATCCGCGTGCGCGGCGCGAAGAACCTCGTCTCGAAGGCAATGGTCGCCGCCCTGCTGGGCAACACCCCCAGCCGGCTCTACGACGTGCCCCGCATCCGTGACGTCGAGGTCGTACGCGGCCTGCTCGGCCTGCACGGGGTGAAGGTCAGCGACGGCGACGAGGACGGCGAGCTCGTCTTCGACCCGTCCAACGTCGAGAGCGCCAGCACCGACCAGATCAACGTGCACGCCGGTTCCAGCCGCATTCCGATCCTGTTCTGCGGGCCGCTGCTGCACCGGCTCGGCCACGCCTTCATCCCGGACCTGGGCGGCTGTCACATCGGCCCCCGCCCGATCGACTTCCACCTGCAGGCGCTGCGGGAGTTCGGCGCGACGGTGGAGAAGACCCCGGAGGGGCTGCACCTGTCGGCTCCGAACGGGCTGCACGGCACGAAGTTCGCCCTGCCGTACCCGAGTGTGGGCGCGACCGAGCAGGTGCTGCTGACCGCGGTGATGGCCGAGGGCGTGACCGAGCTGCGCAACGCCGCGGTCGAGCCGGAGATCATCGACCTGATCTGCATCCTGCAGAAGATGGGCGCGATCATCAAGGTGCACACCGACCGGGTGATCGAGATCCAGGGCGTGAAGCGGCTCAGCGGCTACACGCACCGGCCGATCCCGGACCGGATCGAGGCCGCCAGCTGGGCGGCGGCGGCGCTGGCCACCCGCGGTCACGTCGAGGTGCTCGGCGCGCAGCAGGTCGACATGATGACCTTCCTAAACGTCTTCCGCTCGGTCGGCGGCGCGTACGAGGTGACCGACTCGCGCCCACCGAAGCTCGGCGACGCCGGCCAGGAGGGCGGCATCCGGTTCTGGCACCCGGGCGGCGAACTGAACGCCGTCGCGTTGGAGACCGACGTGCACCCGGGCTTCATGACCGACTGGCAGCAGCCGCTGGTGGTGGCACTGACCCAGGCGCGTGGCCTGTCGATCGTCCACGAGACGGTCTACGAGCAGCGGCTGGGCTACACCGAGGCGTTGAACTCCATGGGTGCCAACATCCAGGTCTACCGGGACTGCCTCGGCGGCACCCCGTGCCGCTTCGGCCGGCGCAACTTCAAGCACTCGGCGGTGATCGCCGGACCGAGCAAGCTGCACGCCGCCGACCTGGTCATCCCCGACCTGCGGGCCGGTTTCAGCCACCTGATCGCGGCGCTCGCCGCCGAGGGCACCTCCCGGGTGTACGGCGTCGACCTGATCAACCGGGGGTACGAGGACTTCGAGGCGAAGCTCGCCAGCCTCGGCGCGCACGTCGAGCGCCCGTAGCCCCCGAAGCGTCCCGCCAGACCGCCCGGTGCACCGTGATGTGCACCGGGCGGCCACGTTTGGCTACCCTTCACCTCGTGCCGTCGCTGTTTCGCCGCAAGTCCGCCGACTCCGACTCCTCCGCCACCAGCCCGGTGGTGACCGAGGAGCCGCCCGCCAACCGTCCCCGGGGCTACACGCCCAGCAAGAAGGAGCTCGGGGTGCAGACCCCGAAGCGTCCCGGCGCCGGTCGCCGCCCCGCCGGGTCGGCGAAGCCGCTGACCAAGGAGGAGGCCCGGGAGCAGCGCCGCAAGGCGCGCGCCGAGGCCGCCGCGGAGTTCCGCCGCGAGGGCGGCCCCCGGGACCGCGGCCCCGAGCGGCTGCTGGCCCGCAACGTGGTCGACTCCCGGCGCACGGTCGGCACCTGGTTCTTCGGCGGCGCGCTGATCGTGCTGATCGGCTCCAACCAGGCGATGCCGCCGGTGGTCCGGCTGGTGTCGAACCTGATCTGGGGTGCCCTCGCGCTCGGCGTGGTGGTCGACTCGATCCTGATCGCGCGCAAGATCAAGAAGCTGGTGCGGGAGCGGTTCCCGAACAGCGGTGAGCGGATGGGGTCGCTCTACCTGTACGCGATCATGCGGTCGATCACCTTCCGCCGGATGCGCGCCCCCGCGCCTCGGGTGAACATCGGCGACAAGATCTGAACCGGCGGGCCGGCCACGGCCCTCAACCCGAGCGGACGGGCGCCCGGTAGAGGCGGGCCACCACCTCCTCGATGTCCGGCTCCACGACCGCGATGTCGCGCAGCGTGGCCAGGCCGGCCAGCCCGGCCACCACCTCCGCCACGCCCGCCGACTCCAGCGCGTACACCAGGCGGCGCCCGTCGGCCTCCACCCGCTGCAGCGGCGCGCCGGGCAGCGTCAACGGCGTGACCAGCGCGGCGTCCAACTCGGCGACGACCAGGCGGCGGGAGCCGTACCGGCGGTGCAGCTCGGCGATCGTGCCGTCGTGCACCACCCGCCCGTGGTCGATCACCACCAGCCGGTGGCACAGCCGCTCGATGTCGGCCAGGTCGTGGGTGGTGAGCACCAGCGTGGTGTCACCGGCCCGGCCCAACTCGGCGAGGAAGCCCCGGACCGCCTGCTTGCTCACCACGTCCAGGCCGATCGTCGGCTCGTCCAGGAACAGCACCTGCGGACCGTGCAGCAGGGCGGCGGTCAGCTCGCCGCGCATCCGCTGCCCGAGGGAGAGCTGCCGGACCGGGATGTCGAGGAAGCCGTCCAGGTCGAGCAGCCCCCGGCAGCGGCGCAGCCGGGCCGCGTGCTCGGCGGCCGGCACCCGGTAGACGTGCCGGAGCAGGTCGAACGAGTCGCGCAGCGGCAGATCCCACCAGAGCTGGGAGCGCTGGCCGAAGACCACGCCGATGCCGAGCGCCAGCCGGGTCCGCTGGAGCACCGGGCGCAGCCCGCAGACCCGGACCTGCCCCGCCGACGGGGTCAGCACGCCGGTGAGCATCTTCAGCGTGGTCGACTTGCCGGCGCCGTTCGGGCCGATGTAGCCAAGCAGCTCGCCCCGCTCGACCCGTAGGTCGACGCCGTCCACGGCGATCACGCGGCGCCGCTCGCGACGCAGCCGGCCGGCCTTCACCCGTACCGTGAACTCCTTGCGCAGGCCCCGCGCGTCGATGACCAGGCTCATGACCCCGTACTCCGGTAGTGGCGGACACCGACGCGCCAGGTGAGGCTGGCGCCGGCGAGCGCGACCAGCGCGACGCCCGGCGCGGCCCAACCGGCCCACGCCGGCAGGCCGAGCGGGTCGGCGCGGCCGAGCAGCGCCAGCGCCGGCTGGTAGCTGACGAAGGCGAACCCCAGCCCGTACGCGAAGGCCGCCCGGAACCAGCCCGCGAAGACCGTGACCGGGTACGACGCGAAGTCCCGCCCACCGTAGGTGACCGAGTTGGCCAACTCCCCCGACTCGATCCAGAAGAACGACACGGTGGCGGTGGCCACGAAGACCGAACCGAAGAAGACCACCGCCGCGAGCGGGGCGACGACGGCCAGCGCCACCCGGGACGGGGTCCACTCGATGCCGGCGCCGACCAACGCCGTCACCCACACCGCCAGGCCGAACAGCCCGCGGGAGACCTTGCGCAGCGGCAGGTCCATCAACAGCAGTTGGGGCAGCGCGCCGAGCGGACGCAGCAGCACCGCGTCGAACAGCCCGGTGCGCACGTACCGGGGTAGCCGTTCGATGTTGCCGACCAGCAGGTCGGCGACGGCGAAGGCGAACGCGGTGAGCCCGACCATCACCAGCGTCTCGCGCAGGGTGAAGCCGCCCAGCTCCCGGGTCACGCCGTAGAGCACCAGGACGGTGACCACGTCGAAGACGGTGGCGCCGACGTTGCCCAGCAGGTCGATCACGAAGGAGGTCCGGTACGCCGTCTGGGCGCGCGCCTGGGCCCCCAGCAGCGCCCGGTACGCGGCCAGCGTCCCGCCCACCTCAGCCACCCTGCACCACCAGCCGTCGCTCGGCCCGACGCTGCACCAGTCGGCACCCGGCCAGCAGCAGCACCACCCAGCCGGCCTGGAGGGCGACCAACCCTGCCTGGGTGACCGGCGGATCCCGCTCGACCAGCACGTCGAGCGGAGTCTGCAACAGGCTCGGGAACGGCGTGCCGAACCACAGGATCCGCTGGAGTTCCTCGGGCAGGAAACGCAGCGGGAAGTAGAGCCCGGCCAGCACTCCCGAGCCGAGGGTCCACAGGACCATCGGCCCGCGTACGTCCTGCAACCAGTAGGCGGTGGCGTTGACCAGGAAGCGGCAGGCGAAACAGAGCACCACCGCGAGCACCACCGAGCCGACGAAGAGTGGCACGGTGGGCCAGCGGGCGGGCAGGTGGACGTCGAAGAAGAGCGGCCCGACCAGGATCGGGGGCAGCATCCGGGCCAGCACCGCGTACCCGGCGCGGCCCAGGTCGGTGGCGAGGTAGCTGGTGACCGGGTGGACCGGGCGGAGCAGGTCGCCGGCGATGTCACCGGTGCGGATCCGGTCGGCCAGGTCCGTCCAGCCCCAGAGCAGCACCACGGCGAGCAGCCCCTGCCCCACCCAGACGAAGGTGACGAGCTGCGCCGGGTCGTATCCGCCGGCCGTGCCCGCCGCACCGGCCACGGCGAGCAGCACGTAGCACCTGAGGAACCCGAAGACCGTGTTGGTGACGACGCCCGCCAGGGCGGCCTGCCGGTAGGTGGCGTGTCGCCGGAAGCCGGATCGACATATCGCATTAAATGTCCGGAACCAGAGGATAACGTTTGAGCCCGTGTGCGATGCCACAGTGGCGGCGACCGAGCCCACCTCGCTACCCTCCATCCGCAGCCATGCCATGCCGGGTCGGGCGACTCTACCGGCAGGTGAGGGCAACGGCACGACAATTTCCAACGAGGTGACACCGCCGTGAGCGAGCGACGCGAGCCGGGCATCGGGCCGCGCCGCACGCCCGGCGTCGAGGGCCCTCGATGAGCGGCGGCTACCGCGACCGCTGGCACGACCCGGCCGACCCGGCCTGGGTACTCGAACCGACCACCGAGTGGCAGCCGCAGTTCCCCGG
>NZ_SMJY01000254.1:0-7382 GCF_004348355.1 Micromonospora sp. KC721
ACCCACCCCCGCCCCCATGACAGGGCGATTGACGATCGAAACCGCCGCCAACGTCGTCGTCACGCCGGCGGGATGGCGGTGGCCAGGACGCTACGCTGCCCGGCCGCCATGAAGGAAGCGGTCTCCCCGTGCCGGGCGGTCCGGTCAGCCATCGCCGCGCCCAGGGGTGGCCGCGTCGACGTAACGCAGCACCGCGCCGACGCCGTCGGTCAGGTCCGGCGCCTCGTCCGGCCCGAGCACGGTCAGCTCGGCGTCGGTACCGACCAGAGCCCGGACCAGGGCCGCGTCGGCGCGTACCCGCTGCGGGTCGCGAACTCCGATGAGCTGTTCCGGCGCGGTGGCGATGTCGGTGGGCTCCGGTCCGATCCACAGCTCCCCGTTCGCCGACGGGTCGTCGACGATCAGCATGGTGTCGACCTGGTTGCGTTGCAGGGCGCGGACCACCGCGTCCAGGCCGGCCCCGACGTCCTCCTGCATGCCGAAGCGGTCCAGCACGGTGGCGACCCGTTGCTCGGCAGCCTCGGCGATGGTCTGCACGGTGATGTCGTCCATCAGGGTCTCGTCGGCACCGACGTCGCGGGACCCGGCGTCCGTGCGGACCACCATGTCCTGCCAGCGAGGAGGTAGCTGGGCGGCGACCATGCCGGTGGCCCGCACGTCCCCGGCGACCACGAGCACGTCCGCGCCGACGTTCTCGGCCAGCTGCACGGTTGCCGCGGCGACGTCGCCGGCGTTGTGGTGCCAGGCCTCCACCGCCGCCCGCTGGTAGCGGGACTGGGACCAGCCGCCGGGCTGGACGCGGCGCAACTGCGAACTCTCCCGCCCCTGAACGTGGGCCCGGCGGGGCACACCGCCCGCGCTGACCGCCATCGCGTCGGCCCCGGTGCGGTCGGCCAGCACGCGCACCCAGGCGATCTGCTCACCGCGCTGGGCTACCAGCGGCATGGTGTGCGGCAGGGTGGACCAGACGGCCAGGTCGTTGAGCGGTGGCGCGGCGAGGTACTCGGTGAGCACCACCCGACCGCCGGTGGCGAAGATCGCCACCCCGTAGTCCCCGGGCCGTGGCTCGTGCCCGCGCACCACCCGCGCGACCGCGTCGATGGTGGCCGCGTCGGCGCCCTGCTCCAGCAGGTGCCCCTTGAGGGCCCGCCAGCGCAGGTCGACCTGCGGATGCGCGTCGTGGGTGTCCCGGGAGGCGTCGAGATAGACCGAGCACCACGGCCCGGGACGGTCGTAGAGCGGACGCAGGAAGGACAGCTGCATGCTCGGGACCCCTTTCCAGCTCGGCCGCCCGCTTACCCGCACCGCCTGGGATGTCACCTCGCCGCGGCGAGGTTCATTCACGACGCTCTACCGGCCACGCCGGTACGATCGGTGCAGCGAACCGGACTTTCGGTGGTGAACGGCTCCGACTCGGTGGTGAACATGGACAGCGACCTCGCGCGCCGCGTCGTGCACCCGACGCAGGGAATCCTCACCGGGCGGGTGGTCCGGTTGCTCGACGGTTACCCCCGGGAGGTGCGCGTCGGACAGCCGGTGCTGGTGGCGGTGGTGACGGCCGCGAGCGTGGTGGGACTGCTGATGCTGCTGGTCCGCACGCTGGTGACCAGCGGCGGCGGGGGCGGCGCGCGACGCAAGTGGAAGGACCTGAAGAAGGGCCCGGAGTTCCTGGTCACCCCGCTGCGGGTACGCGACGACACCGGCCGCGTCTACGAGGTGGAGCTGCACGGGCACCTGCCGCAGAGCGCCCTGCACCCCGGCGACCACGTGCAACTGACCCTGCGCCGGCAGCCGGATCCGGAACTCGCGCCCAAGGTGGAGCGGATCGTCAACCTCACCACCGCGCAGCCGCTGCGTCCGCGTACCGCGACGCTCTGGTCGCATCTGGGGCCGCCGCTGCTGTTGCAGGCGATGCTGGGGGTGCTGTTGGTGGCGGGTCTGGGCGCCTGCTCCGTACTGACCGGCTGAGGTTTCCACCGCCGGCCCGCCGGGCACCGGTCACCACATGTTCGCCGGTTTCACGCTGGCCCGGGTCGGCGTCGGCCCGGTGCGGCTGCGGGTACGCCACGGCGGCTCGGGACCGCCGGTGGTGCTGCTGCACGGTCACCCGCGTACCCACGCCACCTGGCACCGGGTCGCACCGCTGCTCGCCGAACGGTTCACGGTGATCTGCCCGGACCTGCGCGGGTACGGCGGCTCCTCGAAGCCGCCGGGCGGCGACGACCACTCGGGGTACGCGAAACGGGCCATGGCGGCCGACGTGGTCGGCCTGCTCGACGCGCTCGGCCACGACCGGGCGGCGGTGATCGGGCACGACCGGGGCTGCTACGTGGCGATGCGCACGGCACTGGACCACCCCGACCGGGTGAGCCGGCTGGGTGTCCTCGACGGCGTGCCGATCGGCGAGGCGCTGGCCCGCTGCGACGCCCGGTTCGCCGCCCGCTGGTGGCACTGGTTCTTCCTCGGCCAGAGCGCCAAACCCGCCGAGCGGGTGATCAACGCCGATCCGGATGCCTGGTACGGCGGCTCGCCGGAACAGATGGGCGCCGAGGCGTACGCCGACTACCGGCGGGCGATCCACGATCCGGCCACGGTGCACGCCATGTGCGAGGACTACCGCGCCGGTCTCGGTCCGGACCGGGCCGCCGACGACGCCGACCGGGCCGCGGGGCGACAGATCGGCTGCCCGACGCTGTTCTGCTGGTCGCAGCGGGACGACATGGTGGATCTGTACGGCGACCCGGCGGCGATCTGGCGACAGTGGGCCCCGGATCTGCGGGTCGCCTCGATCGACTCCGGCCATCACATGGCCGAGGAGGCACCGGAGCAACTGGCCGCGGTGCTGGGCGCGTTCCTGTCCGGCGGTGCCGGGCTCAGCCGACCGGAGTGAGTGGGCGTTGCGCCCGCGCCGGGCCGCCGAGAAGCCCTCGGCGCACCGCCCAGCGCTCGAAGAAGAAGGTGGCGAACGGCGGCACGGAGCAGACCAGCGCGACGACGGTGACACCCGGGCTCCACCGGTGCATCCGGGCCATGACCAGCACCAGCAGCCCGTACGCGACGAACAGCGCGCCGTGGATCGGGCCGAAGATCTTGACGCCGATCTCGTTGGCCGGTGGACCGTACTTGACGGCCATGCCGACCAGCAGGGCCAACCACGAACACGCCTCGGCGACTGCCGTCGCCACGAACAGCCGGGTGGTCTTCTCGCGCATCGGATCATCGTAGCCAGTTGTCGGTCGCCGCCCCGGACGCACCACGACCACCCACGACCTCGCGGCCACGACGACCGACGGCGACCCGACGCCACGACCGACGGGAACCCGGGGGGATCACCCGGCCCGGCGCGGGTAGGTAAAGGTTCTTCGGGTCTTCCCCGCCCGCGCGGTTTCGTGCGAGGTTGGGAAGACCAACGGTGACGGGGTGGTGACCATGGGCGAAGACGTCGGCGCACGCACCTTCAGTCGGGAGGACCGGGCGCGCTACCGGGAAAAGGTTCGCCGCTGCCTGGACGTGTTCGCCGAGATGCTGCGCGAGTCCCGTTTCGACGTGGAACGGCCGATGACCGGCTTGGAGATCGAGCTGAACCTGGTCGACGACGGGTCGCTGCCGGCGATGCGCAACGCCGAGGTGCTCGCCGCCGTCGCCGACCCCAGCTTCCAGACCGAGCTGGGCCAGTTCAACGTGGAGATCAACGTGGCGCCGCGCCGGCTGGCCGGCACCGGCACCGCCGAGTTCGAGCGGCACGTACGGGCCAGCCTCAACGCGGCCGAGGAGAAGGCCCGCACCGTCGGCGCGCACATGGTGATGATCGGCATCCTGCCCACCCTGCGCCCCGAGCACCTGACCGCCGCGACGCTGTCGGCCAACCCGCGCTACGCCCTGCTCAACGAGCAGATCTTCGCCGCCCGCGGCGAGGACCTGCGGATCGCGATCAGCGGGGCGGAGCGGCTGGTGACCACCGCCGACACCATCACCCCCGAGGCCGCCTGCACCAGCACCCAGTTCCACCTCCAGGTCAGCCCGGCCCAGTTCGCCGACTACTGGAACGCCGCGCAGGCGATCGCCGGCATCCAACTGGCGCTGGGCGCGAACTCCCCGCTGTTCTTCGGCCGGGAGCTGTGGCGGGAGACCCGTATCCCGCTGTTCCAGCAGGCCACCGACACCCGGCCGGAGGAGATCAAGGCCCAGGGGGTGCGCCCCCGGGTCTGGTTCGGGGAACGCTGGATCACCTCGGTGTTCGACCTGTTCGAGGAGAACGTCCACTACTTCCCGGCGCTGCTGCCGGTGTGCGACCCGGAGGATCCGGCCGAGACGCTCGCCGCCGGCGAGGTGCCGAAGCTGGCCGAGCTGCGTCTGCACAACGGCACCATCTACCGCTGGAACCGTCCCGTCTACGACGTGTTCCGGGGCCGACCGCACCTGCGGGTGGAGAACCGGGTGCTGCCGGCCGGGCCGACCGTGGTGGACACGGTCGCCAACGGGGCGTTCTACTTCGGGCTGGTACGCGCCCTGGCCGAGTCGGACCGGCCGCTGTGGTCGCAGATGTCGTTCAGCGCCGCCGAGGAGAACTTCACCAGCTGCGCCCGGTACGGCATCGACGCCCAGGTGTTCTGGCCGGGGCTGGGCTACCTGCCGGCGACCGAGCTGGTGCTGCGGCGGCTGCTGCCGCTGGCCCATCAGGGGCTGGACCTGTGGCGGGTGGATCCGGCCGAACGGGACCGGCTGCTCGGCATCGTCGAGCGGCGCTGCCTGACCGGCCGCAACGGCGCCACCTGGCAGGTGGAGACGTTGCACCGGTTGGAGTGCGCCGACCACCTGGACCGGCCGGAGGCGCTGCGCGAGGTGGTCCGGCACTACGTGGACCTGATGCACAGCAACCGCCCGGTTCACGAGTGGCCGCTGCCCTGACCGGAGGCGGCCACCGGCCGAGCGCCGCGATTGCGCACGACAGAAGAACCCGAGCCGGCCGCGTCGGCCGATGATGAGACGCGGACATCGACCCGCCGGGCGCGGCCCGGGAACGGGCCCACCGATCGGGTCCGGTTCGACCGGCGTCGTGGCCGGCCGGTCCCGCGCGCCGGCATCGGTTCCCTCCCCCACTGTGAGGAGCGCAGCGTGACGCAGACCCACCGGTCACCCCGGCGGCCCGACGCCCCCGTCCCGATCCGGCTCGACGCCCCACAGGCCGGCACCTCCACCTTCGTCAACGGTCACTTCCCCCGGCGGCGGGGGCTGATCGTCGCACTCAGCGTCCTGGCCGGTTTCCTGTTGACGGTGGTCTGGTCGGCGGAGTTCGTGGACCGGACCATCGGCGACAACGTGGCCAACACCCTGCTCGGCCACGACGCCAAGCAGACCCCCATCCAGGGCATCGCCGCCGGGGTGCTCTTCGCCTTCGTCTCCGGCGTCGCCGGCACCTTCACCGCCTGCAACATCGCCGCGTTCGGCGCGCTGGCCCCGCTGTCGGGCAGCACCGGCGGTCGGTGGCGCCGGTTCACCGCACCGCTGCGGCCGCTGGGCTGGCTGTCGGTGGGCATGATCGCCGTGTCGGCGGCGTACGGCGCGCTCGTCGGTCTGGTCGGCACGTCGATGCCGCAGTTCTCCACCGCCCCGAACACCCCCGGCGGGCTGTCGCCGCGCAGCGTCCAGTCCATGGTGGTCTTTGGCGTGATCGGGCTGATCATGATCTATCTCGGTCTGGCGTCGCTCGGCGTGGTGCCGGACCCGTTCGCCCGGATCGCCCGCCGGTATCCGAACGCCCCGATGGTCTTCATGGGCGCGTTGATCGCCGGCTTCCTCATCGGGCGGCCCTTCGCGCTGTTCCGGCAGATGTTCCGGGACGCCGCCGAGAGCGGCAACCCGCTCTACGGCGCGGCGGCGTTCACCCTGCAGTCGGTCGGCAACATCGTGATCATGGCGGTGCTGTTCCTGCTGCTGGCCTGGCTCGCCGGCTCCCGCCTGCAGGGGTGGTTCGCCGCGCGACCGAGCCGGCTGGCCACGCTGACCGCCGTCGCGTTCATTGTCGCCGGCGCCTTCACCTTCCTCTACTGGGACGTCCGGCTGCTGGCCCGCCGCGAGATCATTCCCTGGTACCCGACGGCCCCCTGGGCGTGACCGGGTGACCGGCGACGCAGGACCGGCGGCGACTCCGGTCCTGCGTCGAGCCGGCCTCAGACCTTGAGTACGACCTTGGTGCAGTCGTCCTGCTTCTTCTGGAAGGTCCGGTAGCCCTTCGCCGCGTCCTTGAGCGGCATCCGGTGGCTGACCACGAAACTCGGGTCGAGATCGCCCCGGACGATGTGCTCCAGCAGCGGGCGGGTGTAGCGCTGCACGTGACACTGCCCGGTACGCATGATCAGCGACCGGTTCATGAACGCGCCCATCGGGAACTTGTCCACGAAGCCGCCGTACGCGCCGATCACCGACACCACTCCCCCGCTGCGGCAGGCCAGGATGGCCTGGCGCAACGCGAACGGCCGCTCGGTCTCCAGTCGGGCGGCCTGCTTCGCCCGGTCGTACGCGTATACCGCCGGGTTACCGTGGTGCCCCTCCAGGCCGACCGCGTCGATGCAGGCGTCCGGACCCCGACCGGCGGTGCGCTGGTTCAACTCGTCCAGCACGTCGAGTTCGGCGTAGTTGATGGTTTCCGCGCCGACGTGCTCAGCGGCCAGCCGCAACCGGTACGGGTACCGGTCGATGACGATCACCCGTTCCGCGCCGAGCAGCCGGGCACTGGCGGCGGCGAGCAGCCCGACCGGTCCCGCGCCCCAGACGGCGATCACGTCACCGGGCTTGATGTCGCACATCTCGGCACCCATGTAGCCGGTGGGGAAGACGTCGGCGAGCATCAACGCCTGGTCGTCGGGCACCTCGTCGGGCACCTTGATCGGGCCGACGTCGGCGAACGGCACCCGGGCGTACTCGGCCTGCCCACCGGCGTAGCCGCCGAGCAGGTGCGAGTAGCCGAAGATGCCCGCCGGCGAATGCCCCATGATCTTCTCGGCGATGCCGGCGTTGGGGTTGGAGTTCTCGCAGACCGAGTAACGGCCCTGCTGGCAGGAGACGCAGTTGCCGCAGGCGATGGGGAACGGCACCACCACCCGGTCGCCGACGGCGAGGTTGTCCACCTCCGGGCCGACCTCCACCACCTCACCCATGAACTCGTGGCCGAGGATGTCGCCCTTGCGCAGGGCCGGGATGTAACCGTGGTAGAGGTGCAGGTCCGAGCCGCAGATGGCGGTGGAGCTGATCTTCACGATGGCGTCCCGGGCGTTCATGATGCGCGGGTCGGGCACGTCGACGACCTTGACGCTGTCCTTGCCCATCCAGGCGGTGGCCTTCATCGTTCCTCCTCGTCGGGTCAGCCGCGGCGGCCGGCGGGC
>NZ_SMJY01000255.1:0-7375 GCF_004348355.1 Micromonospora sp. KC721
GTCCCGGGCGGGCGGGTATGCCGGACTCGTCGGTAGACTTCCTGCACCGCCATCGACCCCGCCGAGGAGCCTCGTGCCGCCCGAGCTCACCGTCGCCGAGCCACCGATCACCCCGGCGACCGAGGACATCCGTCCGCCTGTGCCCACCTCCCGGCGTCGTCGGCGCCGTCCGGTTCCGATGCTGGCGGCGCTCGTCGCCGCCTGGCTCGTGCCCCTCGCCGTCCACGCCCTGCACCGCGACTGGCTGCTGCCCCCGCTGGTGTTGCTGGCCACCGCCAGCGTGCTGCGCGGCGGGCGTACCCTCCTCGACCGGCTCGTCCTGGCGCTCGCCCTGCTGCTCGGCGCCGCCACCGCCGGCGGACTGCTCTTCGCCGTCTGGCCCTGGGGCATGCGACCGGTGCCGCTGACCGGGACCGCCCTCACCCTGGTCGTCCTCGCCGCCGCCGTGCTGCGCCGCCGGCCCCGACTGCCCCGCCCCGGCTGGGTCGACCTGTTCCCGGTTGCCGCGACCGCCGGGATGATGATCTACCTCAGCGCACCGTGGCAGCGCGTGCACGACCTCGCCGGCCAGTTGACCATCCTCGGTCGGGGCGAGGACAACTGGCGGCACCTGGCCCTCTTCGACGTCCTCGGCCGTCTCGGGGGGTACGCCTTCGTCGACCCCGCCGCCGCCAGGGACGTGCTGCTGCCCCAGATGCTCTACTACCCGCAGGGCTGGCACCTCGTCGCCGCCCTGCTCGACGGGTTCCTCCTGCCGGCCGGCACCGCCCCCCGCGGCCCGGAGGGTGTCGGGCACTACGCCTTCTGGACCATGGCCGGCTTCGGTCTTCTCGTGCTGACCCTGATCTGGGCCGCCCAGCGCATCTCCGGCCCGATCCACCTGCTGCACCGCTTCGCGCTCACCGCGGTGGTCTGCGCCCTCCTGCTGGGCACTCAGCTGCCGCGGCTGCTGGTGTCCGGCTACCCGACCGAGGTCCTCGGCCTCGCCCTGACGGTGCTCCTCGCTTCCCTCGTCGGCCGTCCCCTGGCCGGCACCCGTGAACAGTTCGTGCTAATGGTCAGTCTGGTGGTGGCCATCGGCTTCACCTACTACCTCTTCCTCCCGCCCGCCGCCGTGCTCGTGCTCTGCTGGCTGCTCGGCCACTGGCGGGAGGCGCTGCGTCGCTGGGGGACCGTCGCGCTGGTCGGTGTCGCGGGCAGCGCCCTGGCGCTGGTCGCCCCGCTGCTCGGCGTGCTGCGGGCCAAGCAGACCGAGGCGCTGGCTGTCGGCGGCGGCATCGAGGCCCGCACCGAGGCCTGGCGGGCCCTGATCTGGCTCGGTGGCATCGTGGGCGTGGCCCTGCTGGTCCAGGTCCGCCGCGCCGACCCGGCCTGGCGGCGTTGGCTGTTGGTCTGCGCGGTCGGCGTCGCCCTGTCGCTCGGCATCGCGTACTACAACGACACCTCCGGCGTCGAGCCCGGTTACTACTTCATCAAGTCCACCCACCTGGCCACCGCGCTGCTCATCGTCGGCACCGCCGCCGTGGTGCGGCTGCTGCCCGCACCCCGCCGCGGCTGGTCCTGGCCGGCGGTGACCGCGAGCCTCGCCGGCACCCTCGGCGCGGCGGGCGTCGTGGTCGTCGCGGTGCTCCTGTGCGGAGTCGTCGGCGGGCAGCGAAGCATGCTCATCGCCAGCGAGCAGACCTGGACCGAACGGTGGGTCCACCAGGAGCTGCACCTGCCGTCCAAAGAGGCTTGGGTCTGTGCCGAGGCGCAGCGACGCTACCCCGAGCAGCCCGGCGTCACCACGCTCGTGCTCGATCGCGGCTCCTACCGCCCCTACCTGGAGACCCTCTGCCTCTCCACCCTGCACGGCACCACCGCCCAGACCGAGTTGGGCGTGTACGGCATGGTCTTCGAGGAGCCGTGGCGCACCCACCAGATGGTCGAGCGGGTCCGGGGGCCGATCCGGTTCATCACCGCCGACCCGAACGCGGGGCGGCGGGTGCACTGGATCCTCGACAAATACCCGGCGCTGCGGGAGCGGGTCACCTGGGTTCCCCTCACCGTGCCGGAGTGCGACGTGCTTCCCGTCAACCTGCCGACCGACACCGCCGCCGCCACCGAGGCGACACCGGCTGTGCCGGCGTGCCCCTCTGCGCGCTGAGGGCGACTACGCTCGATAGGAACGGGGGACCGGGTTGGGCCGAGCGGAGCAGGTAGGTCGATGAGCGTCAGACGAATCATGGGCACCGAGGTCGAGTACGGCATCTCGGTGCCCGGCCAGGCCGGAGCCAACCCCATGGTGACCTCCTCCCAGGTGGTCAACGCCTACGGGGCGCGTCCGGAACTCAACCGGGGCGGTCGCGCGCGCTGGGACTACGAGGAGGAGTCGCCGCTGCGCGACGCCCGAGGCTTCACCTACTCCGGGGCGGCGTACGACCCGGCCGAGGCGCTCGCCGACGAGGACCTCGGCCTGGCGAACGTGATACTGACCAACGGGGCGCGACTGTACGTCGACCACGCGCACCCGGAGTACTCCACGCCCGAGGTGACCAACCCGCTGGACCTGGTTCGCTGGGACAAGGCGGGGGAGCGGGTGATGGCCGAGGCGGCCCGCCGTGCCGCCACCATCCCGGGCACCCAGCCGATCCACCTCTACAAGAACAACACCGACAACAAGGGTGCCAGCTACGGTGCCCACGAGAACTACCTCATGCGCCGGCAGACGCCGTTCGCCGACATCGTGGCGTACCTGACGCCGTTCTTCGTCACCCGGCAGATCGTCTGCGGCGCCGGCCGGGTCGGTATCGGCCAGGACGGCGGCCAGAGCGGCTTCCAGATCTCCCAGCGGGCCGACTTCTTCGAGGTGGAGGTGGGGCTGGAGACCACCCTCAAGCGCCCCATCATCAACACCCGGGACGAGCCGCACGCCGACGCCGACAAGTACCGCCGCCTGCACGTGATCATCGGGGACGCCAACCTCTCGGAGATCTCCACCTACCTCAAGGTCGGCACCACCGCGTTGATCCTCACCATGATCGAGGAGAAGGCGCTCGGCGCCGACCTGGGCATCGCCGATCCGGTCAGCGAGCTGCGTGCGGTCAGCCACGACCCGTCGCTGAAGCACCTCATGCGGCTGCGCGACGGCCGTCGGCTGACCGCCCTGGACCTTCAGTGGGCGTACCTGGAACGGGTCCGGTCCTTCGTGGACGACCGGTACGGTGACGACGTCGACGCGCAGACCAGTGATGTGCTCGACCGTTGGGAGAGCGTGCTCGACCGGCTCGGCCGCGATGTCTTCCTCTGTGCCGACGAGCTGGACTGGGTGGCGAAGCTGCGGCTGTTGGAGGGCTACCGGGAGCGGGAGAAGCTGGGATGGGGTTCGCACAAGCTCCAGCTGGTCGACCTGCAGTACTCCGACGTCCGCCCGGAGAAGGGCCTCTACCACCGGTTGGTCTCCCGTGGCTCGATGAAGACGCTGCTCGACGAGGAGCAGACCCGCCGCGCGATGGTGGAGCCGCCGGAGGACACCCGGGCCTACTTCCGGGGCCGCTGCCTGGCCCAGTACGCCTCGGAGGTGGTGGCGGCCAGTTGGGACTCGGTCATCTTCGACGTGGGCCGGGAGTCGCTGGTGCGGGTGCCGATGATGGAGCCGGAGCGGGGCACCCGCAAGCACGTCGGCGCTCTCTTCGACCGCTGTGAGAGCGCCAAGGACCTGCTGGAGACGCTCACCGGCGGCTGAGCGCCGCCGGACCGGCCCCGCGCCGGGAAGATCGGCGCGGGGCGGGCCGTTCGTCGTCCGCGCGAGGTAAGTTTCTCGCAAGCGATCGTCAAGGAGGCACCGAGATGGCCACTCGTGACAGCGGCGGGCAGTCGCAGACCGGCAAGTCGCGCCAGGGCGAGGAGATCGAGGACGTCACCACCGAGGCGAACCCGGAGGTCGCCGAGCGGCACGCCGAGATCACCGAGGACGTCGACGACCTGCTCGACGAGATCGACTCGGTTCTGGAGGAGAACGCCGAGGAGTTCGTGAGGGGTTATGTCCAGAAAGGCGGTGAATGAGGTATATGTCCGACCTGCCTCAGGCGTCGGACACGTTGTGCCCCCAGTGTCAGCAGCTGCTTCCGGCCACTGACCTTCACCGTAACCGTCGACGGGCGGACGGGCTCGCCTACCACTGCAAGGCGTCTGCGACCGCCCGTTCCGAGGCGAGTCGGCGTGGGCGTGGCATCGAGCCGCGACGGAAGTCGCCAACGCCGGTCGCCGAAGGTCTCAAGTGAGTTCCAGGAGCTCCTGGCCGAGCAGGGCAGGGTCTGTGCGATCTGCGGCGGCGAAGATCCTCAACATCTGGACCACGATCATCGCACCGGATGGGTGCGCGGGATACTCTGCTTCAACTGCAATGGTGGTCTCGGCCAGTTCCATGACAGTCCGACGAGGCTGGCCAAGGCGATCACGTACCTGAGAGGAACCACGTGGCAGCGGGTTTTGATCCATCCGGGCGTCTACCAGATGTGTTCACCAACGCGGGGACGTCCTCCTTCACCACGTTCCTGAGCCGGGTGGCCCCCGAGATGCTGCCGGGCCGTCGGCCGCTGCCGCCGGGCATGGCCGCCGACCTGGCGCCGCACGCGACGACCATTGTGGCCATCTCGGCCGCCGGTGGCGTGGTGATGGCCGGCGACCGACGGGCCACCATGGGCAACCTGATCGCCCAGCGGGACATCGAGAAGGTGCACCCGGCCGACGCGTACTCGCTGGTCGGCATCGCGGGCACGGCGGGCATCGGCCTCGAACTGATGCGACTGTTCCAGGTGGAACTGGAGCACTACGAGAAGATCGAGGGCGCGATGCTCTCGCTCGACGGCAAGGCCAACCGGCTCGCCTCGATGATCCGCGGTAACCTCGGCGCGGCCATGCAGGGGCTCGCGGTGGTCCCGCTGTTCGCCGGCTTCGACCTGGCGGCGAAGGACCCGGCCCGGGCAGGACGGATCTTCAGCTTCGACGTCACCGGCGGCCCCTACGAGGAGACCGGCTTCGACGCGATCGGTTCCGGCTCGCTGTTCGCCAAGTCGGCGTTGAAGAAGCGGTTCCGCACCGGACTGTCGATCGACGACGCGGCCCGGCTGGCCGTCGAGGCGCTCTACGACGCCGCCGACGACGACACCGCCACCGGCGGGCCGGACCTGACCCGCCGGATCTACCCGGTGGTGATGACGGCGACCGCCGAGGGCACGCACCGGCTCACCGACGCCGAGACGGCGACGATCGCCGAGGCGGTCGTGGCCGGCCGGATGGAGAACCCGGGCGGCTGACCCCGCTCCCCACCCCACCAGTCAGCAGTCGTCAGCACAGCGCCCGAAGGAGAACCGCCGCCGTGGCCATGCAGTTCTACGCCTCGCCCGAGCAGATCATGCGCGACCGCTCCGAGCTGGCCCGCAAGGGCGTCGCCCGGGGCCGCAGCGCGGTGATCGTCAGCTACTCCGGCGGGGTGCTCTTCGTCGCGGAGAACCTCTCCAGCGCCCTGCACAAGGTCAGCGAGATCTACGACCGGATCGGCTTCGCCGCCGTCGGCCGGTACAACGAGTTCGAGAACCTGCGCCGTGCCGGCGTACGAATGGCCGACCTCAACGGACTCAGCTACGACCGGCGGGACGTCACCGGTCGGGCGCTGGCCAACGCCTTCGCGCAGACCCTCGGCGCCATCTTCACCGAGCAGTCCAAGCCGTTCGAGGTGGAGATCAGCGTCGCGCAGGTCGGCGCCACCGCCGAGGAGGACGAGCTGTACCGGATCACCTACGACGGCTCGGTGAACGACGAACCGGGCCGGATGGCGATGGGCGGCCAGGCCGAGGCGATCACCAGCGTGCTCAAGTCCGACCACCGGGCGGACATGTCGCTCAGCGAGGCGGTACGGCTGTCCGTGCGGGCGCTGAGCAGCGTCGGCGGCGAGGGCGGGGCCTCGCGTACCATCGCGGCCAACCAGCTGGAGGTGGCGGTTCTGGACCGTGCCCGGGTGGGCCGTACCTTCCGCCGGATCACCGGGGCGGCGCTGACCGCGCTGCTGGAGGGCGACGCGGCGGGCGATGCCGCGCCGACCGGCGGCCGGGCCAAGACGCCCACCGTGCCCACCGAGCAGGCGCACAAGCCGACCACCTCCGCCGGCTCCGCCGACCTGGAGGGCCAGCAGCCGTCGGAGTAGACCAACCGGTCGCGAGGGTTGTGAAGATCCTGGAAGCAGGCGGCTCCTTCCGAGGGCCGTAGGCTTCCAGGATCTCGACGTGGCACCACGCGAGCGGTGCCATGGGGCTGGCGGTCAGCGCCGGCGCAGCAGGGGCCGGGCCATGGCCCAGTAGCCGGCGGCGATCGCGTTGAAGATGCCCATGCCGGGTGGCGAGTCGACGTTCGACGGAGCGACCCGGGCGGTCATCAGCTCGGCGATGACGCCGTCGGGGACGCTCCGCTCGGCCTGGAGCTGACGGCGGCGGGCCCGCAGCCAGGCGCGGTTGCGCCACAGCCAGCCCCAGCCCTGGAACTTCTGCTTCGGCCAGCCGCCGGCGAACGCGGCGGCGAGCATGGCCGCCTCGGTGAGCAGCAGGACGGGCGCGAGCACCACCAGGGTGCGCGTCTCGTACGCGGTGAGCAGCGTGACCAGTCGGTTCCGCTCGACCAGGTAGAGCTTGAGGGCGTTGCGGGAGAACTCGTAGTGGTGCTTCACGACCGCGTCCGGGACGTACTCCAGCCGCAGGCCGCGCTGCCAGAGGCGCAGGCTGAGCTCGGTGTCCTCGTGGTAGGCGAAGTACTCGGCGGCGAAGCCGTCCAGCTCGCGCCACAGCGCCCGGTTGATGACGAAGCAGCAGCCGCTGAGCGAGGGCACCGTGGTGCGTACGGCGTGGGCGCTGGCCGGCTCCCCGTTGCCGCCGGCCCAGGACAGGCCGGTGAAGTGCAGCGGGTTGCCGGAGGTGTTGATCAGCTCCGGATTGTCGGCGAGGCGGATGGAGGCCATCGCGGCGCCGACGCCGGGCTCGCCGGCCACCGCGACGACCTTGGCCAGGGCGTCGGGGGTGACGATCGCGTCGGAGTTGACGAAGGCGAGCCAGTCGCCGGTCGCCTCGGCGGCACCCACCCGGCAGCCGCCGGAGTAGCCGGTGTTCTCCTCGGGGCGGATCACCCGGACGCCGGGGAAACCCTTGACGATGTCGATGCCGTCGCCGGTGCAACCGTTGTCGACGACGATCAGCTCGATGTCGACGCCGGTGCTGTCCAGCACGGCGCGGGCGGCGTCGACCAGGTACGGCTCGGCGCCGTAGGCCAGCATCACCGCGGACACCTGCGGGCGGGTCATCGAATGCCTCCGGATACTCCAGTGGCCACGGCGTCGAGGGGCCGGGTC
>NZ_SMJY01000256.1:0-7309 GCF_004348355.1 Micromonospora sp. KC721
CCCCTCAGGTACGCCCTTACAACGACCACCCGACGCCGCCCCGCCCCCGCGACACCGCAGCCTGCCGCAGTCTGCGCACCGCCCACGCCGACCGGCTGAGGCCGGCGCCGGGGCCGACCGGGCGGGGCGCCTCTGTCAGGGGTTCATCTCGTACATCCCGACCAGGGCGGTGACCTGAGCCCAGACCCGGGCGGTGCGCTCCGGGTCGGCGACCGGGCGGCGGACGTGGGCGAGCGCCCAGGCGGCCTGCTCGTCGCTGGTGGCTGTCTTGCCGTGCAGTTCGGTGGCGTGGGCGGAGAAGTCGCGCACCAGGATGTCGAAGATCTCGTCCAGCAGGTCGGCGTCCAGGCCGGTCAGCGCGGCCTGCTCCAGGATGAGCTGGCCGTAGACGACCAGCGCGAAGAGCTGCCCGACGGCGAGCAGGAAGTCAAGGTCCCGCTGCTGTTCCTCGGTCGGGGCGTGCCCGGCGAGCAGCGTACGGAGTCCGTCGGCCTGCTCGGTGAACCGGGCCACGTTCGGCAGGTGGGCGTGCGCGGCGTACCCGGCCCGCCAGTCGTGGAAGCGGATCTCGCCCAGGCCACGCGCGGGGCCCTGCCGGAACAGGAACTCGTCGTCGGTCGGGTCGTGGCGGGTCGGCACCGGCGGGAACTCGGCGGGGGCGAACAGGTAGTTCGCCATGAACTTGAGGATCAGCGCCAGGTTGACGTGCACGGTGCCCTCGAGCTTGGGCAGGCCGCGAATGTCCCGGGCGGCCTTGTCGAAGTAGGTGTCGGCCTCGAAGCCCTTGGCGGCGATGACGTCCCAGAGCAGGTCGATCACCTTCTCGCCCTCGGTGGTCACCTTCATCTTGGTCATCGGGTTGAACAGCAGATAGCGGCGGTCGTCCGGACCGGCCGACCGGAAGTAGTCGACGGCCCGGTCGCTGAACGCCTTCATCGCCACCAGGCGGGCGTACGCGTCGGTCAGTTCGCGGCGTACGTGTGGGAAGTCGGTGACCCGCCGGCCGTAGAGGACCCGGTTGTGGGCGTGGGTCACCGCCTCGTACATGGCGTGTTCGCAGATGCCGATGCTGGCGGTGCAGAGGTTGAACTTGCCGACGTTCACCGTGTTCAGCGCGGCGTCGAAGGCGGCCCGGCCGGTGTGGAGCACGTCCTCGGCGCGCACCGGGTAGTCCTCCAGGCGGAACTCGCTGACGAACATCTGCGCGTTGACCACGTTGCGCACCAGCCGGTACGCCGGGTGCCGGCTGTCGGCGGCGAAGAAGACGTACCCGTCGGGGCCGTCGACGTCGGTGCGGCGGCCGAAGACGGAGACCAGGCCGGCGACGTTGCCGTTGCCGATGTAGTACTTGCCGCCGGTGGCCCGGAACCCGCCTTCGCCGTCGGGGGTGAGCAGCATGTCGGTGGAGTAGATGTCGGCACCGTGGCTGCGCTCGGAGAGGCCGAAGGCCATCACGTGCCCGGAGTCGAGCAGGGCGGCGGCGCGGGCCCGGGCGGCGGTGTTGGCGCTCTGCCAGACCGGGCCGAGACCGAGGACGGTGACCTGCCAGGTGTACCAGTAGCCGAGGCCGTAGAAGCCGAGCACCTCGCTGAGCGCGGCGTTGCGGGCGGTGTCCCACCGTTTGGCCGGGTCGCCGCCGCCGTCGGAGGCCGGGGTGCAGAAGGCGGCGAAGAGGCCCTCCTTGGCGGCGAAGTCGAGGAAGTCGCCGTACCAGTCGTGCCGGTTGTAGCTGTCGACGAGGGCCTTCTTGCCGCGCTGCTCGAAGAAGTCGACGGTGGCGCGCAGCAGCCGCCGGGACTCGGGGTCGAGGTGGGCGGGGTCGTAGGTGTGCGGGTTGAGCAGCGGCGACGCCGGCATGGGGGTCCTTCCTGAGGATGGTGGGTCGGGTCAGTGGTCGAGGGCGCGCAGGGTGACGAGGACGTCGTCGAGCCAGGCCAGCACCATCCGCTCGTACGCGATGCCGCCGCGCAGCACGACGTGCTGCAGCGCGGCGCGGGCGTCCGGGGCGGCGACGTCGGGAAAGTCACGGCGCTCCCCGGCGAGGTAGCGGGCCAGGAGGGCCTCGTGGTCGGCGCGGTACCGCTCGACCTCGACGACGAGCGCGGCGCGGCCGGCCGGGTCGGCGAAGGCCGCACCGCGGATCTTGACGGCCAGTTCGTGCCGCACCGCCTCGGGTTGCACGGGCGCGTGCAGCCACTCGGTGAGGGCGGCCCGGCCGGCGGGCGCGGCGGACCAGCGACGCTTGTCCGGCCGACCCTCCTGGTCGACCTGCTCGGCGGTGACCCAGCCGTCGGTCTCCATCCGTCTGAGCACCCGGTAGATCTGCTGGTGGGTGGCGGTCCAGAACCGGCCGATGGAGCGGTCGAAGCGGCGGGCCAACTCGTATCCGGATGCCGGCTGCTCCAGCAGGGCGACCAGGATCGCGTGTTCGAGGGCCATACCGGCATCCTGCTATGCAACAAGTTGCATAGGCAAGATTCGCGGGGATCCGTCACACGACGACGCCGCGCTCCGGTGGAAGCGCGGCGTCGTCGGACAGGGGACGGAAGGTCAGTGCCGGGAACCGCCCGGCCGCCGGGTCAGCGCCAACCCGAGGGCGATCATGCCGACGCCCAGGAACAGGTGCAGCCAGTTGTCGGCGGTGTTCATCGGGACGAAGTTGGCCGGGCTGTCGTGCCCGACGACCAGACCGTAGAGCCAGAGCACCAGGTAGATCGCGCCCCCGCCGACCAGGTAGGAACGCGCACCCGACACGCTGCGGGCCAGGGCGAGCCCGGCGACGCCGAAGAGCAGGTGCACGATGTTGTGCAGGATCGACACCTGGAAGAGCCCGAGCAGCTTCGCCTGCGACTCGTGCCCGGCGAACTTCATCGTGTCGTAGTCGGTGGTGATGCCCGGAATGAACCCGAGCAGCCCCACCAGCAGGAACACCACACCGACGACCTGCGCGGCGCGACGGACCGGGGATGCCCCCGTCCCGCGCCCGGTACCGGGCCGGTTCACCATCTCAGTCACCCCCGTTGACGTTCGTGTGCCCGGGGATGCCCCGGACGGGCCGCCCCAAACCCGGCGAGCCGGGGCAATCTCGGTCCGCTCCTCACCGTGCGGCCAGTCGGGCGGCCAACGCCGCGCGCAGGGCCTCGATGCCCTGCCCGGTCCGCGCCGAGACCGGCACCGCCTCCGGGTACGCCCGGCACAACGCCCCGACGTACTCCGGCGGCGCAATGTCGATCTTGTTCAGCACGAGCAACTCGGGCACGTTCCCCGCGCCGATCTCGTGCAGCACGCCATGCACGGTGGTGATCTGGTCCAGCGCGTCCGGGGCGGCGGCGTCCACCACGTGCAGCGCGAGATCGCTGCGGGTGACCTCCTCCAGGGTGGAGCCGAAGGCGTCCACCAGTTGGTGCGGCAGATGCCGGACGAAGCCGACCGTGTCGGTGACCGTGTAGCTGAGCTGGCCGGTGGAGATCCGGCGCACCGTCGGGTCCAGCGTCGCGAAGAGCACGTCCTGGACCTGCGCGTCCGCGCCGGTCAGCCGGTTGAGCAACGCCGACTTGCCGGCGTTGGTGTAACCGGTGAGCGCCACCGAGGGCACCTGGTTGCGGGCCCGCCGGCCCCGGGTGCGTTCCCGCCGGCGGCCGACCTCGGCCGCGCTGCGGCGCAGCCGGGTCGCCCGGTCCCGCAGCCGGCGACGCTGCGTCTCCAGCCGCATCTCACCGGGACCACGCACGCCCATGCCCGCGCCGCCGGCCATCCGCCCACCACCGACCCTCGACATCGACCGTCCGTCGCCACGCAGCCGGGGCAGCTGGTACGCGATCTGCGCCAACTCCACCTGCACCCGCCCCTCGCTGGTACGGGCGTGCTCGGCGAAGATGTCGAGGATGAGGGCGGTGCGGTCGACCACCCGCACCCCGACCCGTTCCTCCAGGTTGCGCACCTGCCCGGGGCTGAGTTCCCCGTCGGCGATCACCACGTCGGCGCCGGTACGCTCGGCGACCACGGTCAGTTCGTCGACCTTGCCCGACCCCAGGTAGGTGGCCGGGTCGGGGCGGGGCCGGCTCTGCACCACGGCCTCCGCCACGGTGAGCCCGTCGGTGTCGGCGAGCCGGCGCAGCTCGGCCAGGGAGGTCTCGCTGCCCGGCCCGGTGCCGTCGCCCCCGTCCTGTGGGCGCACCGCCACCAGCACGGCCGTCGGGCGCTGCCCCGGTGCCGGCCGGACGCTGTCGCCCATCAACCACGAACCCGCCATGCTCGACCGCCTCACCTTCGTTCGGGTGCCACGGGAGCTACCCCGCACCGACCGGACCATGCCGACCGGTTGGCGGTTGATCCCGACCCGTCCGGTCTCCCGGTGGCGGAAGGTGCTCACACAGCGCGGCGTACTCGGCCACGGTCAACCAGGACGGGTTCGCTCCCATCGGCTGCCGCAACACCTCGGCCCCGACCAGCCGGGGATCGGCGCGCAGCACCGCACGGGGCACCCGGTCCGGCGGGTCGAGGACGGCCAGGTCGAGCGGTACCGTCCACGGCTGTCCCGGCCGGCCCGGTACGGGCGGGCCGGTGACCCGGCCGACTCCCCAGACGCCGTAGCCCCGGGCCCGGCGGCTGCCACTGGCCCAGAGCACGACCGGCTGCCCCCCGGTCATCATCCGCACCCGGTAGCCCGGACGCACGCACCACCCGCCGACCCACGGGTCGGCGGCGAGCCGGGCGTCGAGGTCCCCGACGTCGGCGTTTCCCTTGAGCAGCCACGCTCCCAGGTTCTGCGCCGTCACGTGTCGGTTCATGGGGTGCTGGTGCCCACCCACGGGCCGGTCAACCGCATCGTCGTGGCGTTGACCACGTCACCCTGCGTTTACGCCGGCGGCGGGTGGAGACTTTCCCCGTGACCACAAAGGGGGAGACCGTGCCGGAGACCGATCAGCAGCCGCGAGGCCGGGGACGCACGCCCGAGGGAGTGACCGACCCGCTACTGTGGCGGCTCGCCACCGACGTGGCCGAGGCGCACCAGCCCGACGAGACGGGCCACTGCGACAACCTGCTCTGTGACGGCCAGGCCTGGCCGTGCGAGGCGACCCGCAACGCACGGCGCGCGCTGGTGCTGGCCGGGGCGGCTCCGCAGGAGCGCACCGGGCCACGGTACGACGACGAGCAGTGGCCGGCACGGGAGGGGACGCTGCCCACCCTGCCGCAGCGCCACTCGCGTACCGCCGCAGCCGCCTGACCACGCGCACACCGCCCGCGCGTACCCTCGCCATGCCCCGCGCGGCCGGCGGCGTGATGCCGTACGCGCCCGGCCGGCGGCGTCAGGACCGCCGGCCGGAGTCGTCCGGACCGACTCCCCGCGAGCAGCCGGGGAGAGCGGGCCCGACACGGTGAGCAAAGAAGAACCCGGGCTCTCAGCGCGTCGGCGGGGCGGCGACGGGCACCGAGGGCGGCGAGCCGAACGTGGTGAGGAACCGGTCCCGGAAGGTGTCCATCCGCCAGACCGGCGCGTCCGGGCCGGGGCGCAACCCCTCGTGCCAGTTCCATTCGGACACGCGCGCCAGCACCGCCGGGTCGCGGGTGACGATGGTGATCGGCACGTCGCGGCTGGCGTTCTGGCCGGTGATCACCGGCGAGGGCTGGTGGTCGCCGAGGAACACCAGCACCAGTTTGTCGTCGCCGTAGGTCTGCACGTACGAGATCAGCGAGTTCAGCGTGTACTCCACCGACCGCCGGTAGCCGGCGCGGATCTCGGCGAGGCTGCGACCGCCGAGCGGCGGGTTGGCGGCCACCGAGGTGGGGCGCTTGTAGATCGACCCGTCGCCGATGTGGTTCCAGTCCAGCAGCCGGGGGATCGCCCCCCACGGTGAGTGACTGGAGATCAGCGGAATCTCCGCCATGACCGGCGCCCGGTCCGGTCGGGCCCGTTCCCGTCGCTGGAACTCCGCCAGGGTGTACTGGTCGGGCATCGGGGCGAAGTTGAACTTCGGGCCACGATAGTTCAGGGCGGCCGTGTCGTAGTACCGCTCGTAGCCGAAGAACTTCCCCTCCGGCCACGGTTGGAGGGCTGCCGGCATCACCCCGACGGTGTCCCAGCCGGCTCGGCCGAAGGCGCGGTTGAGGGTGAGCCGGTCGCTGTCCAGGAGGGTGGAGTGGCGCTGCTCGTTGTCGACCCAGACGCCGGCCAGCAGGGTGTCGTGCGCCAACCAGCTACCGCCGCCCACCGTCGGCGAGGTGAGGAAACCACTGCGCGCGCCGAAGCCGGCGGCGTTCAACCGCCGGTAGCCGTTGTCGAGCAGCGCGTTGATCTTGGGCGCGTACTCCGGGTTCTGCACCGCGTCCCGGCCGTAGCTCTCCACGAACGCCAGCACGACGTCCCTGCCCCGCAGACCGGCCAGCAACTGGTCGCCGGGGACGTCCCGGAAGGCGTCGACCCGCGTCGCCTCCGCGAACTCCTTGCGGTCGTGCAGCGCCTTGCCGACCTGGCGGGCGTGGTGCTCCACCAGCGCCGTCGAGCGGTGGTCCGCCACCGGCACCCCGAGCGTCGCACCGGCGACCCAGATGACGGCCAGCGCCGCGAGCACCCGGACCGCCGTCCGGTTGTGCGCGGCCACCAGCCGGGTCAGCCGCAGCATCGCCCGCACACTCAGCACCAGCAGCCCCACGAGCAGGGCGACCAATCCGACGAGCGCGCCGACCGCGCCGGGGCGGCCGACCGACTCACGGACGAACGCGTACGCGTCGGCGAGCAACCCCCAGTCGTAGACCAGGTTGAAGTTGCGGGCCAGGCTGGCGGCCATGCCCATGTCGAGGAGCTTGACGATGGCGAGCAGCGCGAGACCGACCCCGAGCGTCACCGCCGCCGCGCGGCGGGCCCAGCCGCGCAGCACCAGCAGCAGCGCCCCGGCGACCAGCGCCTCCACCGGGATCCGCAGGAACACCGCCGGACTGAGCTGGTCCAGCTGGTTCGGGGCGGTCAGCAGCCCGAACAGCAGCACGAGGGCCAGCGCGGTGGTCACCGCAGCGGCCACCGACCGCAGCCGTCCCCGGCTCCGCCCGGCCGCCACGGTGTCGTTCCCCGACCCGCCCACCGGGCCGTCGTCGCTCGCCTGTGGAGTGGGTAGGTCACCGGCCGGTTCCGCGTCACGCCCGGCACCCGGGATGGGTCGGTCGCCCGCGGCTCCCGCGTCACGCCCGGCACCCGTGGTGTCGTCGCCGGGGGTCAGGAACGCGTCGCCGGATGGCGGACTGGCTGGCGACGCGGGGTCGGGCCGGCGGGCGGTGTCGGCGGGACCGTCTCCGTCCGAAAGCTGGGGGTGGG
>NZ_SMJY01000257.1:0-7255 GCF_004348355.1 Micromonospora sp. KC721
GGGCTGCCTGGTGCACTCCCTCGGTGACGCGCTGACCTTCACCCGGGTGCCGCTGCTGTGGCCGCTGCGGATCCGGGGCTGCCGGTGGGCGGCGCTGGGCATCTGGGCCCCGCTGCGGTTCCGCACCGGGTCGGCGGCCGAACTGCTGCTGGTGGTGCCCGCCCTGCTGGTGCTGGGCGGGATCAGCACATGGGCACTGATCACCCCGTAGCCGGCCCGACCGGGCCAGGTCCGCCATCCGCTTCGGGTCGGGGATCTTCTCACCGGCATGGTTGGCGTGGTCTGATGACGGGTAGCCGGTGTTACCGGCGGGTTACGCCGGGGTGGAGTTCCCGGGTGGCCTGGGGAGGTGACGATGCCGGAACGGCGGGAGGTGCGGCTCCCCGACAGCGTACGTCTGCACGTCGAGGTGACCGGATCGGCGGACGCGGCGACCACGGTGGTGCTGCTGCACGGTTGGACCCTGGACGGGCGGGTCTGGCACCGGCAGGTGGCCCACCTGCGGGAGTGCTTCGGCGAGCGGGTACGGGTGGTCACCTACGACGCGCGGGGGCACGGCGGGTCGAGCTGCATGGCACGGCGTACGGCCACGCTGGCGCAGCTCGGCGACGACCTGGCCACAGTGCTGGACGAGGTGGTGCCGACCGGCCCGGTGGTGCTGGTGGGGCACTCGATGGGCGGGATGACCGTGATGGAGTACGCCCACCGGCACCCCGCGCACTTCGCCGCCCGCATCGCCGGGCTGGTCTTCGTCTCCACCACCGCCGAGGGGCACACGCACACCGCGTACGGCCTGTCGCCCCGTATCGCCCGGCTGATCCGGATCGCCGAGACCACCGGGGCGGGAGTGTTGGCCCGCTGCGGTTCCTGGCGCCCACCCCGGGCGCTGTTGCGCGCGCTGCGCCCGAGCATCCGCTGGATGCTTTTCGGCGAACGCTGCGATCCGGCCGACATCCGGTTGGTCACCTCGGCGGTGGCCCGCGCCTCGCTGCGTTCGATCGGCGGCTTCCGGGCCTCGATCGGCGCGCAGCACCGGCTGGACACCCTGGCCGAGTTGGCGCATCTGCCGGCGGCGGCCCTGGTCGGCGACCGGGACCGGCTCACCCCGCCGCCGTGCGCGGAGTCGATCGCGGCAGCCCTGCCGGTGACCGATCTGACGGTATGCCCCGGCGCGGGGCACATGCTGATGGTGGAACGCCCCGACGAGGTGAACGCTGCCCTGTCGGCGGTGCTGCACCGGGTCATGGCCGGCACGCCCGTTCCCCGGACGCTCCCCTCCCCCGGCACCTGTTGACCGGGAGGTGGCCGAGGTCGCGGGAAGCGGCCCGGGCTGGGTGTGCCGTGGCGGCCTGCCCGTACCCTCATTGCGCCTGGCGTGCGCCCGCGTCCGGCGCCGCCGTCGCACAGGAGCCCCCACGTTGACCGACCAGACGACCCTGGAGCAGGAGATCGCCGTCGAGCAGCGGCACCTCGACCGGGTGTACGCCCGGTTGGCCGAGCTGCGACGCTCGGCCGCGCAGGCGGAGAAGGAGGGCTACGGGCTGGCCCGGGTGGGCACCTTCGGCGCGCTGGTGGAGCGGGACGCGATGGTCTTCCACGCCGCGCAGCGGCGACACGTGCTGGACGCCGAGCACGAGGGGCTGGTCTTCGGCCGGCTCGACCTGCGTACCGGCCAGGTGCTGCACGTGGGTCGGCTCGGGGTGCGCGGCGTGGACGCCGAGACCCTGGTGGTCGACTGGCGGGCCCCGGCCGCCGCCGCCTTCTACCAGGCCACCCCCGCCGAGCCGCTGGGCGTGGTGCGCCGGCGCACCATCCAGTCCTCGGGTGAGAAGGTCACCCGGATCGAGGACGACCTGCTGGATCCGGAGGCGGCCCCGGCCGACCTGGCGGTGGTCGGCGACGGGGCGCTGCTGGCGACCCTGTCCCGGGCCACCGGGCGGGGGATGCGGGACATCATCGCCACCATCCAGCGGGAGCAGGACGAGGCGATCCGATCCCCCGGTTCCGGGGTCACCATCGTCTCGGGCGGTCCGGGCACCGGAAAGACGGCGGTGGCGCTGCACCGGGCGGCGTATTTGCTCTATTCCGACCGCAGCCGGTACGCCGGCGGCGGCATCCTGGTGGTCGGGCCCTCGGCGGTCTTCGTCGAGTACATCGCCTCGGTGCTGCCTTCGCTCGGCGAGGAGACCGCCACCCTGCACTCGCTCGGTTCGCTCTTCCCCGGCCTGTCGGCGACCCGGACCGATCCGCCGGAGGTGGCGGCGGTGAAGGGCTCGCTGCGGATGCGTCGGGTGCTGGAACGCGCGGTCCGCGACGCGGTCCCGGACGGCCCGAACGAGTTGCGTCTGCTCTACCGGGGTGCGTTGCTCCGGCTGGAGCGCCGTGAGCTGGACGGCGTCCGGGACCGGACACTGTCCCGGGGCGGCCGCCGCAACGAGGTGCGCCGCGCCGCGTTCGACGCCGTCCTCGCCGCGTTGTATGCGCAGGCCCGCCGGTTGGAGATCCCCCGCCTGCCGGAGCAGCCCGCCTTCGAGGACGAGATCATCGAGCGGCCGGAGTTCCGCGAGTTCCTGAAGGCCTGGTGGCCCCGGCTGCACCCCCGGCACGTGCTGGGTTGGCTGGCCCGGCCGGAGCGGCTGCGCCGGTACGCCGGCGGTGTGCTCTCCCGCGCCGAGATCACGCTGTTGTCGGAGGCGTACCGGTCGTTGGCGACCGAGGGGCTGACGGTGGCCGACATCGCGCTGCTGGACGAGCTGGACGCGCTGCTGGGCAAGCCGGTGCGGCCGGCGAAGCCGAAACGCGACCCGTTCCGTCTCACCGGCGGGGTACGCGAGCTGAGCACGTTCGCCGACCGGCAGCGGGCCGCCCGGGCGGCGGCCCGGGAGCGACCGGAGGACTACCGCGACTACGCGCACGTGGTGGTGGACGAGGCGCAGGACGTCTCCCCGATGCAGTGGCGGATGGTCGGCCGGCGCGGCCGGCTGGCCTCCTGGACGGTGGTGGGTGATCCGGCGCAGACCGCGTGGGCCGGCGATCCGCAGGAGCTGGACCGGGCGCGGGACCAGGCGCTGGGCCGGCGCAGACGGTACCGGTTCAACCTCACCACCAACTACCGGAACTCGGCGGAGATCTTCGCGGTGGCGGCGGCGGAGATCCGCCGGCTGCACCCGGACCTGCCGCTGCCGAGGGCGGTCCGGTCGACCGGCGTGGATCCGGTCGCGCTGACCGTCCCGGCGGGCGAGCTGGCCGGCGCGACGGTGGACGCGGTGGCGGCGCTGTTGGCCGAGGTGGAGGGCACCGTAGGGGTGATCACGCCGGTGCCGCGCCGTAACGAGGTGGCCGGCTGGCTGGACGGGCGGGGCGGGGCGCGGCTGCAGGTGGTGACCAGCCTCCAGGCCAAGGGCATGGAGTACGACGGGGTGGTGCTGGTCTGCCCGGGTGAGATCCGGGCCGAGCCCTCCGGTGTCCGTACCCTTTATGTCGCCCTGTCCCGGGCCACCCAGCGCCTCACCACCGTGGAACCGGTGGGCTGACCGTCGGGCCTGGCCGGCTCGCCCGGCGGACGCCGGCAGGTTGGGCAGGGCGGAGTCCGGGGAAACCGCCGGGAGGCCCCCGATGGGGGGCCGGCGGTCGGACCCGGGGCGTCACCGGCCGTTCACTTGCATACATAGCGATGTCAGCATAGATTGGCACCGGGTCCGGTACGGCGACGGAGAGGTGCGGGCGTGGGCGCAGGGCATGACCACCACGGGGCGGTCGCGAACGCGGCGCAGCGCCACCGGGGCCGACTCTGGGCGGCTTTCGCCCTGCTCGCGGTCTTCATGGTGGTCGAGGGGGTCGCCGCCGTCGCCACCGGGTCACTGGCGCTGCTCTCCGACGCCGGGCACATGTTCACCGACGTGCTCGGCATCGGCATGGCCCTGGCTGCCATCACCGCCACCCGGCGGGCCGAGCGGGATCCGCAGCGCACCTTCGGGCTCTACCGGCTCGAGGTGCTCGCCGCGCTCGGCAACGCGCTCCTGCTCAGTGGCGTCGCCGTCTACGTGGTGATCGAGGCGGTACGGCGGTTCGGCGACCCGCCCGAGGTCCGGACCGGGCCGATGCTGACGGTCGCCGTACTGGGCCTGCTCGCCAACGTGGTCGCGTTCGCTCTGCTGCGCAAGGGTGCCCAGGAGAGCATCAACCTGCGTGGGGCGTACCTGGAGGTGCTGGGCGACCTGCTCGGCTCACTCGGCGTGATCGGTGCCGCGCTGCTGATCGCGGTGGGCGGCTGGTGGTGGGCCGATCCGGCGGTGGCGGTGGCGATCGGCCTGTTCATCCTCCCCCGCACCTGGCGGCTGGGCCGCGCGGCCGTTCGCATCCTCGTGCAGGCCGCCCCCGAACACCTCCAGGTGACCGCGGTGCATGACCGGTTGACCGCCGTCCCCGGCGTCGCCGAGGTGCACGACCTGCACGTCTGGACGCTCACCTCCGGGATGGAGGTGGCTTCGGCGCACCTGACCATGTGCCCGGGTGCCGAGGTCGGCGCGGTGCTCGCTGCCGCCCGCAGCGCGCTGCACGAGGACTTCCACATCGACCATGCCACCCTTCAGATCGAACCGGGCGCGGCACCGGGGGCGTGCGGTCGGGTCGAGTGGTAGAAGAATTGACTTGTTCATCCCTTTTCACAGGCTTACCTCCCGTACCCTCAGTCACGAACCGGGCATCCGTCCCACCGGTACCGGTAGTCTCGGTTCCGGCCTCCGCCCAGGCGGCACCCGACGGTGCCGGCGGGGCCGCCGCCTAAACGCCCGCCCGGGCGTGCCGGGGAACCAGGTACCTGGGGTGCATCCGCGCCAGCGGTAGGGATCTTCCGTCCCGAACCCGTCAGCTAACCCGGTCGGCGGCTGACGGAAGGAATGTGAATGCACGTACGACGTACCACCGGCCGACTGACGGCCGCGATCGTCGCGGCGCTCGCCGTCGGCCTCACCTCGGCCCCCACGCCGGTGACCGCCGCCCCGCCCGCCACCCGACTCGCCGCCCCGAGCGGCGACGACGAGGGCGGTACCCCAGCGCTACGCGCCCAACTCGACGCCGCCAGCAAGGGCTGGCTCGACGCCAAGGCCGCGCTGGAACGCTCCACCCGGCGCCAGCAGGAACTGAACAACCAGCTCAAGACCGTCGAATCGGAGCTGACCGCACGCAGCAGCAAGGTCGGCGAGATCGCCGGGGTGGCGTACCGGACCGGCCGGCTCGGCCCGGTGTCGGCACTGCTCAACAGCGGCTCGCCGGAGGGTTTCCTGGACCGGGCCGCCGCGCTGGCGACGGTCGCCAGCAAGGAGGACCGGGAACTGCGCAACCTCCTGAAGACCAAGGAGGAGGTCACCCGCACCCGTAGCGCGCTGGCCACCGAGATCGTCGAGCAGCGCAAGCAGATCGCGGTCATGGACAAGCGCAAGCAACAGGCCGAACGGGCACTGGAGGTGGCCGCCTCCGCGCAGTCCGCCCCTCGGGCCACCAGCAGCGCTCCACGGGGCACCTCCCGGTCCAATGCCAGGTCCGCGCCACGCAACTCCGACGGATCCTTCCCGCCCGAGTCGTGCAGCGTCAACGACCCCACCCCGGCCAACGGTTGCATCACGCCCCGGATGCTCAACGCCCTGCAACAGACCCAGGCCGCCGGCTTCACCCGGTACGTCTCCTGCTACCGCCCCGGCGGGTCCGGCGAGCACCCGAAGGGGCGAGCCTGCGACTTCGCCGCCCAGAAGGGTGGCTTCGGTGGGGACGCGACCGGCGGCGACCGGACGTACGGCGACAACCTGGCCGCGTTCCACGTCCGCAACGCCGACCGGCTCGGCGTGCTCTACGTGATCTGGTACCGGCAGATCTGGCTACCCAGCAGCGGCTGGAAGTCGTACAGCGGGGCGAACGGCGACCCGTCCAGCGACCACACCAACCACGTCCACCTGTCGGTGTACTGACCGCACCACGCGCACGGGGCCCGTCCGCCCGGACGGGCCCCGCACCCACCCCGGCCCCGGGGGTGGTTCGGTCAGCCGGTGATCGGTCCGCCGTCGGAGAGCCGGTCCAGCACGTCGCCGAGGCGGCTGGCCAGCCCCAGGTGCGCCGCCCGGGCCTGGCGGAACGCGTACCCGAACAGCGGCGCGGGGGCGGCGAGGGTGATCTCGACGTCGATTCGCAGCAGGCCGTCCTCCGTACGCAGTCGGGTGTGGTTGCGTACGGTCGTGCCGGGCTGCTGCCGGGCCTCAACGATGATCTCGTCGTCGGTGACCAGCAGGACGTCGGCCTGATAGGTGACCGGGAAGTGCAGGGGCCCCAGTTCCAGCCGGTCGGTGACCGCGTAGCTGGCCCGCGCTCCGGGCCGGGGCGGCAGCTCACGTACCCGCAGAATCAGCGGATGCAGTTCCTCCTGACGGGACAGGTCGCTCAACAGCGCCACCGCGTCCGCCTGTGAGCAGCGCGCGCGCACCGTGTAGCTGAACGTCTCCCGCCGGACCACTCCGACCTCCCACTCCTCGTCGGTCGCCCGATCGTCCCGTATCGCGGACTCGGCTGGCAACGCAGGTGGGTTGGGTACGGCGAGACGAAACCCGCGCGGGCGGGCGGGGCCGCTGGCCGGCCCGGTTGACCAGCGGCGAACGACGGTGGTGGGTCGGCGCGACGCCGGGTCAGGCCCCTGGCAGGACCTCGCGGGTCGCCGCCCCGGCACCGGCCCCGGCGAAGTAGGGCTCCGGTGCCCCGAAGAGACCCAGCAGTCCGGTCACCCAGAGCTGGCGGTGCACGAATCGACTGGGCTCGGTGACCACCAACTTCACCCCGCTGACCTCGGCGGTCTGGAAGCCGGCGACCATCGCGCTGATGCCCACCGAGTCGATGAAGGTGACGAGCCGCATGTTGAGCTCGATACGGGACGGTCGGCCCTTCGCGAGCACCTCGGCGATCGCCTCACGTACCTCGTACGCGGTGTCGACGTCGATCTCCCCTCGTGGAGCGATCTGGATGACACCACCCGGCAGAACCGATTTCACGATCGACAGGCTCACGCGAGCACCTCCACTCGCCCGTTCACGGGCGCCTCATCAGTACGCGGGCCGCGACCGAGAGTATTCCTCCAACGGCCTCGGTCGCCACCCCTCGGGATGAGCAATTCGCGGATCCAGCCGGATCGGACCGTCATCACCGCAACTTTCCTGGTCACATCCTCGTCAACGAGCGACCCGCCTGGGCCGCCCCAACCGCCCCAGCCTAACCG